>OMVA01000094.1 GCA_900314445.1 uncultured Lachnospiraceae bacterium
CGCTCGCTTGCAGGGAATTTCCCGCACTTCATGGTTTTTCTCGCTCACCTGCAGGGAATTCCCCGCACTTCATGGTTTTTCTCGCTCGCTTGCAGTGATTTTCATGTCTTTCTTTATTTGCGCACACATTGTCAATTTTCATTTCGGTGTCGCCAAGCCTGTTTTAATGTCTTTTCGGAAAAATATTATTTATAGCCAACATTTCCAAAACAGCCCGGAAGACCATTTAATGTCTTTTTCTTCATTTTTTCTCACATGCTAATTTTCGTCCTCTTTGGTTTCAGCCTGTTTTAATGTCTTTTAACTCATTAATAAGTTATTGCCAACATCAGCTATCAATTCGTCTCAAAATCATACATGTCTTTTGATCTTATTTCTCGCTATTGCAAATTTGGGGGTTTTTGAAAAGATCCGTTTTAATGTCTTCCGCTTCTTATTTTCTCTATTGTGAAATTTTCAAAAATTCCGCGCCTTTTGTTTTCATGTCTTTTGTATTTTTTTATGGCTATTGCTAATTTACGGCTTTTAATGCCTTTTCGCAACTTTTCCATTGTCGCTAATCCTGCTGGACTCAATCCCTCTGGACTCAAGTGCTCTGACACTCAATCCCTCTGGACTCAAGCCCTCTGACACTCAATCCCTCCGGACTCAAGCTCTCCGGCGCTCAAGCGCTCTAACACTCAATCCCTCTGGACTCAAGCCCTCTGACACTCAATCCATAACCAGATAATATAAACTGTCTTACTCGAATGAAAGCAAGCTCGTCCATAGCTTACAGCAAATCCACTCTTCCACTAAATCCTTCCCAAAAGGAACATAAGGCGAAGAGCAATTTCTCCACCCAGTCTTGTGCGAAGTCTGTGTGGATAAAATACCTTGGCCAGCTGTACCACTGGATTTCTTCTGTTGGAAGAGAAAAGCATAAGAGTCTTATAGTCCTTAGGATTCAGTCCCGCTCCATACTGTTTCATAAAGTCACGAAGGAAAATCTTCTCCTCCAGCATGGAGTCGCCCAGAATTTCCTGCTGAATAAATCTCTTAAAGAGATTGGCATTTGTGGAATCATCCCCCGTTACCGAGTCATCATAGCGAATGTGCTTGGCTGTGCTGCGGTTGTCCACCACAATGCTGCCGAAGGCAGCAGCCACTCTCTGAAGTCTGCGGTCCTGCAATTCATATTTGAAAATACAACTGCCCCCGTCCTGCTCCTCAAACTCTGTAGGAATAGACAGCACACGAAGGGCATCATTAAATACCATGGTAAAACCAGATGCAATGGAATAATAAAGCACATGATCAAACTTCACAGGCATCTTCTGCTTTGGGAACTTGCGAATGAACTTGCCATCCACGTCCACATAGTCATAGGAAGATGTGTAAAGGAGAGGCGTGGATTCCCACTTCTTTCCCTCTGCCAGAATCTGGATCTTCTTGGCTTCCAGTCTGTCCACTGCCCACTCCAGCTTTTCCGGATTCCAGATATCATCCTGATCCGCAAAGGCATAGTAGTCAGCCTCTGGCACGTCCAGAGCCAGCTGATAAAAGCTGTCTGGCACACCCAGATTTCCCAGGCCATCATCCACCAGAACCACTCTCTTATCCTTTGTCGCATAGGCCTCCACAATTTCCACCGTATTGTCCTTGGAACCATCGTCCCTGACATAAAGGCAAAAATTCTCATAGGTCTGGCCAAGAATAGAGTCAATCTGGCGCTGAATATGCTCTGCGCCATTGTATGTTGACATTAAGATGTGTACTAATTTTTCCATAAAATCCTTTTCATCCGCCTTGCAAAATGCGTTTACCGCAGATATTCTTGCATAGAAAATCTCTGTCTGGATATTTCCAGCAGAATTTCCTTCGTCATATGTTTCTTGTCAAATTGCTATTGTGATTTAATAACAAGTCCCTGTCATTTTTTGCAATAAATACTTGCCATAGCTTAACAACAAGTCCCTGAATTATCTCTCACTGCATACCAGTAGAAGTAAGCCATCTCCTGATCTGTGTAACCACTGGCATAGGATGGTGCATCAATTCTCTGATAACCATTCTTGTCATAGAAGCGAACCGCCCTTGCGTTGTCCGGAGACACACACCAGTAAATTTCCCGAAGGAAAAGCTCAGAGAAACCATACTGAATAATGGCGGCCATTCCCCACTTGGAAATGCCCTTGCCCATGGCACCCTTACGAATGGTAATGGCGAACTCGCCCTTGCCATCCTTGATATGCTTAATGGACACTGTGCCCTGATACTCATCCTGCTCATCCACAATGGCAAGATTACAGTCTGTATCCATCACATCCTTATCCGTAGCCCAGGCGATGAAATTCTTGCAGTCCTCCATAGTCTTGCTGGCAAAATCTGTTTTCATATTGTGCACTACAAAGTCATCATGCATCCATTCCAGCATGAATGGCGCATCCTTTTCCTGCAGTGGTCTCAGTCTATATTCCATACTCATTTTCCTTCTAACTGATTTTTCCAAATCCATCAGGCTAGCTGATTCAATTTCCGTGCAAATTTCATTTGCCTACTTAATTTCAATTTCCATGCAAATTTCATTTGCCTACTTAATTTCAATTTCCGCGCAAATTTCATTTGCCTACTTAATTTCAATTTCCATGCAAATTTCGTTTGCCTACTTAATTTCAACTTCCGTGCAAATTTCGTTTGCCTACTTAATTCAACTTCCGTGCAAATTTCATTTGCCTACTTAATTTCTTTATAATCCTCCATCAAAGCCTCCACCATCTTCTGTCCGACGGTCATTGGCTCATCTGGGTAAATGGACTTGGCAACCTCATGGCGAATGGCCTTCATTGGATCCACGCCCTTCAGAAGTCCCGTCAGCACCTTGTTCATATCCTTCCTGGAATCCAGCTGGTAAAGCCCCACCGCATTGGCCTTGGCCTTCTTACCAAAATGCTTGGTGGAACCCGTGTAAATAACGGGCACATCCATGAGCAGCTCCTCAATAATCAGGGAAGTGTAATCGGAAATGATTACATCCGCAGCCTCCAGGGACTTGGTGTAATCCCCATCAGAATCCAAAATGAAATTATTCTTGGTCTCAAAATGCTTCTTAAACTCAGCCACCTCTTCCTCCGTCATGTCCCCAGAGGAAACAAAATTACGGAACATCAGAGGATGTGGACGGCAAATGAACTGTACGTCGCTATTCTTTGTAAAGTACTTCACAAAGAAATCCTTGTAGTCAAAGAAGGTGGTTGCTTCAAACTGATCATCTGTGGTCCAGCGAGGAAGCCAAAGCACCGTCTTCTTATGGTCTGGGGCAGAATGAATCTGTTCCTTCTTTTCCAGATAGTCTCTGTATAAATCAAATCTTGGATAGCCAAGATTATAGATTTTCTTGTTTTTCCAGTGCACAGACTTATAGATGTGATGGAGCTGTTTTGCATAAT
Source organism: uncultured Lachnospiraceae bacterium (assembly GCA_900314445.1). Lineage (GTDB taxonomy): Bacteria > Bacillota > Clostridia > Lachnospirales > Lachnospiraceae > Eubacterium_Q. Next base: position 3,429 of record OMVA01000094.1, read on the forward strand.
AATCATTTTCAGCAAAGGCTGCATACACATGCTTCATGAATTCAAATTCATAAGAAAGCTTGCTGTCACCAATGGTGGAATCATAGCCGTAAGGGATGTAGCACACACGACTGTAGGCAGAGATGGTATAAGAGCGATAATTCTCTGGCAGATGAATATTGTAAGGGCGAGGCAAAAAGACATAGTTTGGCTTCAAAGAGGCCAGATCAAACCAGCCCTTATCCGGATTTCCTGCATCAATTACATCGATGCCCTTCTTCTCTAAGAAAGGAAGTGCTTCATTTTCTCCATACTTTTCCCAGCTTACATCATAGTTATCATCCATAAGTTTTTCCGGAAGAGCCAGACAGTATACCCGAATCCCCTCTGTCTCCTTAGCTGCCTGGTAAACAGATTCCATACCATTCCAGACACCAGGGAACTGACAAAGGAATACCATGGTGATTTCGTCAAAGTGACGAACCCCGTCTATACCCTTAGACACAGAATTCTTGCGAAATGAGAACATCTCATTTGCCTGGTCAAAATTGTTCTGATAAATGGCTTCATCCTGGGTTACCACGCGACGGAAACCAGGAAGCAGCATCATTTTTGCCTTTACAAAAGTGTCATAATTCATCTTGTCATAGAGAGACTTATACAGTTTATCTACAATTTTTTTCATTATGCTCATTATTTAAATAACCCCACATAAAACTTTACGATATTCATAATCTTCTTGAAGAAGATTGCGAATATTACCAACACTACCCCAATAACAATGAAACGCGCCAGGCGATATGGATAGAGCATAGTCAGACCAAAGCCCAGGGCCATGAAAATCAGAGCCATGATAATCAGCTTTCTGTAATCATAAATATGCCAGTCCACATCGTGCTTCTTGCACACAATCCGCATGCAAATGAAATTGCAGATTGCAAAAATAATAAAACTAAAAAGCGTTGTATAGGCCGCTGCCACAAAACCATACTTCTTGATGAAGATATAGTTCAGCACCACATTGGCCAGGGCGGACAGGATGGAACCTGCCACCAGATAGTACTTCTCCTCAAAGTAGAACTGAATGTTGGAGAAGAGCTGAGTGTAGAAAAGGAAAATAATACTCATGGCAACCGGTGGAACAACCCACATGGCGCTTGTGTATTTCTTGCCTGCCATAATCAGGATAATTTCAGGTGCTACCGAAATCATGCCCAGAAGCAGGAAGGCCATCACTGCACCAATGGCCAGGGCCACTCTCTTATTATCCTGGAAATCTCTGTCCTTGATTTTACCATAGAGCCAAGGTGTGTAAGAACCATTGATGGCATTGAGGATAATGGTAAGAATAACAGCCAGAGTGTAGGCAACACCGTAAATTGCGGCATCTCCTCTGCCACACATCTTATTAATCATCAGTCGGTCTGACTGATTAAAGATCATCTGGGAAACATAGTAAGGTACCAGAGGAAGGTTAAAGGACAGGGCATAATGCCAGTATTCTTTGTTGTAGAACTTCTTTCCCTTCACAATGCCATGTATATACATAACCAAGCCAAAACCAATGGCAGTAAAGGAATAAGCCAGTACCTTCAGAACACCTCTGTAATTTCCACCATATACCGTGGCTAAGATTCCAAGAGCTGTTGCAATAAAGGTCTGTGACAGAATAACCGCCACAACCTTTTTGTATTCATATTCAAAACGATTTTTACCCAACCAGAAATTCATGGATGTGGTCATGAGCATTTCCAGTCCCATAACCAGCATAAGAATGGTTGGCAGATCCAATAAGGAATTCCAGAACTTATGCCCTATCAGATAGATAATAAAATAGACGGCAGTGAGAAGGGTGCACAGTCCATTTACCGAAGATACATAACCATCTCGATCCTTGTCGAACTTGGCCATGGCGGTATCGAAGGTACCGTAAGCCAGCTGCAGGGATGTAAAAATAATGAGGAGCGGCATGGTGGAACTGTAAATGGTGGAAATACCCATTTCATCTGTCGTCATAAGTCTTGTGAACAGAGGCAGGGTTATGATGCCAACGGAATTCTGCAAAATGTTGCAGATGGTATATGCCGTTGACGCCTTTACCTGCTTAGAAAGTCCTGCTTGTTTTTTCTTTAAAGCTTCAAACATAAGCTAAAATTTTCCTTATAATTTAGAATGCATTTATTGCATCAATTACATACTGAATTTCTTCGTCTGTCATTCCGTAATACATTGGAATAGAAAGTTCAGTTGCTGAGATTTCTTCAGCGATTGGAAGACTACCTTCCTTGATTCCCATATCTGCATAGCAGCCCTGCATATGCATTGGAATTGGATAATGCTTGTTGGTTCCGATACCCTGATCATTCAGGTGCTTTTCCAGAGCGGCTCTATCCTTGCAGCGAAGGGCAAAGATATGCCAAACAGGCTCTGTGTCTGGATTAACATATGGAAGAATTACCTTATCATTCTTGATACCAGCTAAATACTTGGCTGCCACAGAACGACGGAATCCATTCACCTCATCCAGGGAAGGAAGCTTGGCAGCCAGGAAAGCTGCCTGAAGTTCATCCAGACGAGAGTTATTACCCTGGTAAATGTGATGGTACTTGTAATCAGAACCATAGTTACCCAGGGCACGAATCTTGTCAGCTACCTCCTTACTATTTGTGGTTGTAGCACCAGCGTCACCCAGAGCTCCCAGATTCTTTCCAGGATAGAAAGAGAAACCTGCAGCATCGCCGAAGGAACCAACTCTCTTACCCTTGTATGTGGCACCATGTGCCTGAGCGCAATCTTCTACTACGAAAAGATTATTTTTCTTTGCAATTTCCATAATTGGATCCATATCACATGGCTGACCATAGAGATGTACAGGCATAATAGCCCTGGTCTTCTCTGTGATAGCTGCTTCAATCAAACTTGGATTAATATTGTAAGTGCGAATATCTGGCTCAACGAAAACAGGAGTAGCCCCTGTGTAAGTAACAGCCAGTGCAGTTGCAATATAAGTGTTAGAAGGAACGATAACTTCATCCCCAGCCTGAATGCCCAGAGCCTTAAGAGCCAGCATCAGGCTGTCCAGACCATTACCAGAACCAACACAATAATCTGTTGTGCAGTAGTCAGCAAAAGCCTTTTCAAAAGCTTCGTCTTCCTTACCTTCGATATACCAGGAATTCTCGTAAACACGCTCAAATGCAGCGCGGAGTTCCTTATCTAATTTCTTTTCCAGTGGTTTAAATGTAACAAATGGAATTTTCATATTCGGCCTTCTTCTTTTTATTTTTCATCGAAGTACATCTGCATCGACCTCTTCGATTATTTTTCATCGAAGTACATCTCCATCGACCTCTTCGATTATTATTCAATGATGCATTGTTGCCCGCAGGCAACTATCAAAAAATACTTACTTCTGATTTACAAACTTCAGGAACTCGTCATAATCACGGATGTAATCCGATGTGTCATAGAGTTCTGATGCCAGTACCATAAGTACTGCATCCGGGGAGAAGTCATACATTTCTCTCCACATTACATTTGACACATAAAGTCCCTTACGTGGATTGTCCAGCACAACTTCCGCTGTATCCTTTCCATCATCCAAATGGATTTTGCAGGAACCGCTGACGCAGATTAAGATCTGCTGCAGGGCCTTGTGGGCATGGAAGCCACGGCGCACACCTTCCTTGGTATCAAAGATGTAATAAACACGTTTGATATCGAATGGTACGTCCTTTAATTCTTCAATAGCGATAAGCTGTCCACGATTATCTCCGTGGGACACTAAATCTACAAGTGTAACAGGAAGCATGTATTCCCCTCCAATGTTCTTTGACATTTATATTCCTAAACCAGATTTAATTCTACTTCAATCAATTTGCATTATCATCAAGCAATCTTCCATTGCTTTTGATCAGTCTTCTATTGCTTTTGATCAGTCTTCTACTGTTTTTAAGATTTCTTCAATAAAACCTTCTTCTTTTACATCATACAATTTCTTATCCAGTTTCTGGCGAAGTACCATGGTAAGTATGCCAGGTGCTGTCAGTAAGATTTTAATACGACGCTGCATCAAATTATCAATTCCCTCAAATTTTGTAACCTTGAGAGACTTCTTAGCAAGTTTATTTGCAGGGAATTCCTCCACTGCCCATTCCCAGAATTTCAGGTGATCCTGATAAATTCTGTTCACCGCACGGCTCTCGGTGGTTGTTGAAATACCGGTACCCACCTCATAGTAAATGGTTGGTCGCCTGATGAATTTCAACTTCTTTCCCTCCAGAAGGTAAAGTGCCTGGGACAAGTCTTCACAATATACCACGCTTTTCTTCATCTTTTCCAGTGCATCTATGAATGCATCTTTTCGATAAAACATGGTTGCGCCAACAATCCAGCCATGATAAAGCAGGATGTTCTTGTTTACGCGCTTAATGTCTTCCTTAATCTGGGCACGAATATCGGATGGATCATGGGAAGGCAGAAGTTCCAGCATTCCATTTTCCTGGATTCGGTAAGACTGTAACATGCTGTGTAGCAGCACAATCTCCTGATCCTTATCAAAGGTATTCTTAGCGATGTATAAACATTTGTTATCAAAGAGCAAGTCTCCCGCTCCAATTGGCTTAATGTATTTCCCATCACAGAGGCGAAGGGCATCCAGAATATTGTTAACCGTTCCACCATTGGTTTCCTGATGGCTAACCTTAACCTTTACTCCCTTATCTTTCAAATACTCCACCGCCTGGGCCAGACAGTCGTTCTTGGAGCAGTCGTCCGCCAGGACGATTTCGAAGGACACACCCTTCTGACGAAGAACCGATTCCAGGGTTCTCTCCAGGGCTTTTTTCTCGGAATTATATAGTAAAACCAGTACGGAAAAATCCATCTTTTATCTCTACTTTCCAAATAACTTTAATACAGGCAGAAGTAACTTTGCCCGATAGAGGAAATAATATCCCTGCACAAAAACGTAAAACTTAAGGAACTCACCCTTAGGCTTTCCCCAGTTCAAAAATTTATTTTTCATGAAGCCCGGATAGTGGGACTTCATCCAGAAATCTAACTTGTTGAAGCAATCTTCAATATCTTCTCTCCTGCTGCCACGGCTGGAGAAAAGCATGTACCAGCAAATGTAACGAGCGAAGAAATACTCCACAGTCCTGCTGTGCAGGAATGCTTCATTATCAATATCTTCGTAGATTCGGTTCAGCAAAAGCAAAGGGTTCACCTTGTCAGAAATCACGCTCTGTTTCGAATTGGATACAGACTCCGTGTTATAAATCCACTGATAAGACATATCTGGAATGGAAATAATCTTGTCTGCCACCGCATAGGCTCTCATGTTGAAGTACACATCCTCCCCAATGGAAGTTGTAAGGAATTCCACATGATTGGTAAGCAGCATCTGTCTCTTATAAATATGAGCCCAAGGGGCAGTCACAATATAAGGATCAAATTCCCGGCCCAGAGGAGATACTTCCAGCATCTTCTTTTTCTGATCCGTGATGTGCACATATCCGCCCACAACCAGGTCAGCCTCTGCTTCCTCTGCAGCCTTCACAAGTTTTTCCACATAGTCATGATTTACAAAATCATCCTGATCCGCAAACATGACATACTTGCCTTCTGCTTCCTGAATACCAAAGTTACGAGTCACTGCCACACCGTGATTGGTGCGCTTATAAAGCTTCACTGGAATCAGGCTTTTGCCCTTACTTCCATTGAACTTCTCCACTGTAGCCTTGGCAATGTCATAGGTCTCATCGCCAGAACCATCATCAATCAGGAGAATTTCCATGTCCTTATAGGTCTGCGCGAGAAGACTGCGAATGATTCGATATACTCTTTTTCCACCCTTGTACATTGGGACAATGACGGATACTTTTGCCATAACTTACCTTTTCTTTGCACCGTTCATTTGCATGCTTGCAAATGGACTGCACTTATTCATTAATTTCCTTTGCTAAATCCTGCAATGTTTAGATGACCTTATTCATCCTCCTGGCTCTGGCCTGCATCTTTACGCATTTCTCCCAGTGGGTCTGCCTTTTTACCACGAGCAGAGTCCTTGCGGAGAATGGCAAGTTCCTGAGACAGGCGCTTGATTTTTTCCTGCAAAAGGGCAATGGTTTTGGACATGCTGTAAACAATCCAGACCAGCAGGAGGATTGCCAGCAAATAGAGGAAGTTGATTGGGGTTGCAATACCAACCAGGTGGGTCAGCCATATGAGGAGGCCATTCCAGATGGTAAAAAGAATCAGCACCAGTGAAATCACGATCCAGACAATACCGAACTTGAAATCAATCTTCTTCTTTGAAATTTCAGAAACAATAAAGCCGATAGCAAGGATTAATACGATAAGTAAAATAACCTGTAATCTTGTTGACATAGTCTCTCCTATCTGGAAAATCTTGCTACCAAGATAGCAAAACTAACCTTAATCATATAATATAAACCGGACTTCAAATTAATGGATGATTTTCCTTCCAGGCGGGCGCGCATCTCAACCGGAATTTCCTTGACTGTGTAGCCATCCTTGAGAATACGGACAACACTCTCTGGTTCTGGATAATCATTTGGATAATTGAAGGCAAATTCCTTCATAAGCTTGCGATTTACCATACGCAGACCACTGGTTGGATCCGTGATGGTAACCTTTGTCAGCATCTTAATCAAATTTGTAAAATAGCGGATGCCCACACGACGAAGTGTGGAAGACTGGAAGCCTTCATGAGCAATGAAACGAGAACCAATTACCATATCTGCCTTGGAATTTTCCAGTTCATCCAGCATGGTCTGCAGGTATTTCGCATCATGCTGACCATCTCCGTCAAACTGCACAGCAGTCTGATAGCCATGATAATAGGCATAGCGGTAACCTGTCTGCACAGCGCCACCAATACCCAAATTAACTGGCAGATTCAGATAATTCATATGATTCTTCTTTAAGATATGCAGGGTATTATCCTTGGAACAGTCGTTAATTACCACGTAATCAAAATTTGGCGCATGATTCAAAACGTCCTGCACAGTACGTTCAATATTGCCGGACTCATTGTAAGCCGGAATAACAATCAAATTCTTCTTTCTCATAGTCATCCTCATTTTATAGGTTCTCTTCCTGCAACTGAACTTCGCATTTCTCAGTTCCTTTTGAAAATGCACATATTCTTTTACAGTTTTCCCGGCAAATGTGCTTGGCATCCATGCCAATTCCATTTGCATGATTTCTTTTAGCTTAAGTCGTTAGACTTTTCAGAATCTGTATAGAAGTGGTTGATGAGTTTTGCCACCCACTTGGGCCAGAACTTCTGGTACATTTCCATGTTTTCTGCGATACGGCCGCCCTGCTCCAGAGTCTTTGTGGTTGTGGACTCCTCATGAATACGGTGAGACATGAGGGACTTTGGCACATAGACGAACTCGCCTTCCAGGCGAGAGAGCTTCTCCCAGGCTTCCCAGTCCTCACAGCAGATGAAGTGATTGTGGAAAATTGGCTGCTCCAGATTGTCCAGGCAGTACATAACAGATGGACAGCAAATGGCATCGCCAAAGGAGAGAATTCTTCTGCGGATAAACTTAGACTTCCAGGCAAACCATGGACGAAGTGGCAGAAGCATAAATCTCTTAATGTTCAGCATCTTTGTGCGGTCAACCTTTTCTTCGCCACGGAGCTCGTAGTAGTCTGCAAATGCGATGAGAGGCTTCCTGCACTTTCTCATACGTGGCAGGAGTTCCCTAGTATAGTCTGGTTCATAGGTGTCATCCTGATGAGCGATGGTGGCAAACCTGGTCTTAACCTTAGAGAGACCAAAGTTCCAGTCCTGGGTAATTCCACCCTCTCCTTCATTTACGAATAGAGTGAGACCGTATTTTGCTGCCATGTCAGAAATGTAATCGCATGGTGTGTGCGTTACGATAATGATTTCTGACTTTACAGACTGATTTTTCAAAGACGCAATACATTCGTCAAGATATGGGCTTTCTTTATAAGCGCAAATTACAAATGTATGCAAAAGTTGTTTACTCATAATGTATCCATTCTATCACAATTAACTTTTTGTTTGACTAAACTCTTAAGGAGAAATCCTGACGTGTCAAGGACAGGTTCTCATTATAATATGGATCTCCATGTTCCAAAATATAGGTCCAGCGATCCTGGAAAAGAGCGATTTCCTTGCGGAAGCGATTTTCCTTTTCTGGTGTATCTTCAAGTCCTCTGGACTTTGACTCATAATGATGCCATGTGGACTGGGCATCATAAACCACCAGGTAGCCAGCCTCTCGAATCTTCATACAGAAATCGATATCGTTGAAGGCAACCTTGAATTCTGCTTCCAGTCCCTCCACCTCTTCATAGATTTCCTTAGAAACCATAAGGCAGGCAGCTGTAACCGCTGTGTAATCGCAGGACATCTTGCTACGGTTAAAGTAGATTTCGCCAGGTCTCTCATGAAGACCTACGAAACAGTGACCGGCAATACCACCGAAGCCAATAACTACGCCTGCATGCTGCAGAGTATCATCTTCATAGTAAAGTCTGGCACCAACGGCCCCAACTTCTGGCTGCTGACAGAAGCCCAGCATATCCTTCAGAGAATCTGGATTAATCATCTCCGTATCATTGTTGAGGAGAAGCAGATACTGGCCCTTGGCATATTTCTCACCAAAGTTGTTAATCTTAGAGAAGTTGAAGTCGCCCTTGTAGTAAACCACCTGCACATCTTCTCTCTTTTCCAGTTCCTTATAGAAGGCGAAGGTTTCCTCTTCTGTGGAATTATTTTCAATAATTACATATTCAATATTTTTGTAAGTAGACTTCTGATCAATGGCATCCATGCAAGTCTTCAGATCTGCAATGTGATCCTTATTGGGAATCAGAATGGAAAGCAGTGGATTTCCTTCAATCTCATAATGCACATCGTAGGAACCCAAATCCTCTCCCATGGTAACGGTGGCCTTGCGGCCAAGGCGGGCCAGGTGTGCCTCAATGGCACGCCTGCCTGATTCAAAGGCATACATCTTGGCCTTTGGATTTGTGGCGGTGGACGCCTCACTGGATCTCCAGTGGTAAAGCACCTTTGGAATATGGTAAATAGCGCGAGCTTTCTCAGAAAGTCTCAGGATGAAATCATAATCCTGAGCACCATCAAATTCTTTATGAAAGCCACCAATCTCATTTACCAGAGAACGGCGAGCCACCAGCATGTGGCAAATGTAATTGGTGGAGTTAAGATAATCCGGATTGAAGTCAGGCTTCATGTTTGGATCTGAGAACTTCTCTCCTGACTCATCGCACTTGTCTTCATCCGTGTAGATCATGTCGATGAGATCCTTGCCCTGATAATCGGCCAGGGATGGCTTCTCAAGATCTGTATCCTGAATCACCACTCTGTCCATTTCCGCCAGATTTTCATTCAGTACCTTGGCTGTCTCAAAAAGAGCGTCCGGCGTGAAGAGGTCATCATGATCTCCCAGCACAATGTAGTCGCCTGTGGCTGCAGCCAGAGCCTGGTTTGTATTGTCAGAAATCCCAAGAGGGCCTTCTGCCTCGGCTACATATTTGATTCTTTCATCCTCAGACATGAAGTCCTGGAGAATTCCTTTCAGTCTGGACGCGTCACGGGAACCATCAGAAAGTACCAGTTCCCAGTTTGGATAAGACTGTTCCATGACGGACTGAATCAGCGCATTCAACATCTTCTGTGGTGTCTCATAAAGAGGTACCAGAATGGAGAACTTTGGCTGATAAGCAAAGTTTGCAGATTCTGCCTTTTGTTTTTCCAAATCTGCCTTTGACACAATATGAGAATTGCGCCAGATATCGTAATCCACTTCGTAGAAGTTCTTGTTATGACCACGAGAAATCTTATTCTTCACTTTCTGCATGGTGCCCTTGAAGCCGATTGTCTTTAAATTTTCAATGACCTTGCGGGAATTTTTCTGCACAGAGTAAAGGAGATTGCTGTGCTTTACCGGCATCTGAATTGGCACAAGCTCAGTAATTCTGCCTGCCTTCATTTCCAGAGATAACTTCTGGGATGCTGCCGGTTCATGGATATGGTAAATGAAACCAATTTCTTTCCGCTCATAGCCTTCATAAAGGAAGTCCAACACATCCTGTCTTAAAACCACTTCCTTTTCCACAGCAGAATCATTGCTAAGATCCTGCCCCGATGCAGAAAGAAGGCGAAGTTCTACTCCCTCAATATCTGTAGCCCAGCCAGAAACGGAAATTCCATTTGTCTCTTTCTGAACCGTATCAATGGAGTGAGCCACTCTCTGATAAGCCTTGCGAATGTCTGCGAACTGTAGAGTATAGACGGTTTCCTGACCACCACTCTGCTTATCCAGGAAGAGTTTTGCTGAACCCTTCTGATACTTGAGAATGGTCTTCATTTCCTCATCTACCTTGATGGAGATGGTAACCAGAAATGCCAGGTAGCCATTTGGTGTGGTGAAATAATTCAATGGAGATAACTTATCTACCTGAGCTGCAGCAGGGAAGTCTTTGGAACCATCCTTAAAGGTCAGGTTCAGCCCCACCTTTGCGTCCGTTAAGAAGCCAGAGTCACACCAGCCCTGCACAATCAGCATATTTTTTGATTTGATACTTCTTCTTAATTCTTTAAATACAAACATAGTATCTCCAGTATGTCTTGAATTCATTGTAAACAAACTTCATTCGGTACATTTTAAAATGCTATTTCTCGGCCCATCTCATTTCCACGCAAATGAATTCAGCTCCAGTATCTGCTAAAAATTAATTTGCCGAAGGAAAACATAGCGAAAATGTAAAAGACAACCTGTGTTGCCACATATTTCTTATTACTCTGGATGTTGTAGCCGCCAAAGAGGGCCTGTAAAAGCATTGGCACAACCGGGATAAAGTAACGTCCCTGTACCCCTAAGAGCATATCAATCTTGTAAAGATCCTGACGGAACTGGTCCAGGCTGTCATTCAGGCTGATGCCATCCAGCTGGAAGGCCCAGGTAACCATGGACAAAAATACCATGCCGATAACTATCAGGGAAATTGCCACCATCCAGACCTTATTCCAAATGGTAAGTTTTGAAAACTTTGGTCTTTCCTCTGCATGCATAAAGAGAGAAAGATAAAACAACACGCAGAACATAATTACTGCATAGCAGTTGGAAAGTGGTCCATTTAACCAACCCACGGAACCAACGAAGGTCTGCAGGTAATAGTCTTTTAACTGACCAATTGTATTCTTGAAAAGAACCAGCGTACGACCTGGCTGCATGGCACAGGCGATGAGGGTCTTCATATAAACATCATTTCGCATAAGGTAAATGCCAGCAGCAAGAGCCAACAATATCAGGGCGTAGCAAATCCATCTGAACTTCCAGATGTAATCCATGAGATTAATCTTACCAATCTTCAGGCAAATATTCTTGTGAGGAATCATAAAGACTGCTGTGGCCAGCATGACGTATGGCAATTTTACCAGCATGATTACGATGGAAAGAAGTGCTACCACAATGGCATCCTTCCAGGTAACCTCATTTTCCCCACGGACACATAAATTCAAAATATAAGCGGTAAGAAGGAAACAGGTTGGCATAAGCACTGCATCATAATTTACAGAGCCCACCTGCTGTACTGTCATAGGAAGCAACATGCAGAAAAGAAAAAGTTCCTTTCTGAATGGTGCAATCTTTAATGTGAAATATCCCAGGATCAAATAGAAAATCAGGGAGAATAATTCCGCCAGCTGCAGGCAGAAAAGAATTGGTAAATGTAAGGCCACGCCAAGATAAAAACCAAGTCCGGATGGAATATACTGCACAACGTATAAAGAAAAATTGAAGTCAGACAGGTGCAGTGGCTTTGAGTAATGGTGCATACCCCTGGTCCAGTAATCTTTGAAATTAACATGATCGCCCTTGTGAATAATTCCCGTTGCCCACTGACTGTCATAGTACTGCTCAGTTTCTGCGGCATAGGAAGAAGTCCCCCAGGTGAATTCAATCTTCTCAATATGTGTGTACTCATCTGGTGCCATAGCTACCGGCAGAAAGATGGAACAAAATAAACCATAGAGAAGTCCCACAATCAGGAAGACTCTCTGGATATTAAAAAATTTTAAAAATTTATTAAACTTATTCGACTTCATAAAATCCTCAAATCACGCATTATTTTCGCCATTATACCATATGAGACAAGCATTAAGCACTCCATGCCGGCCTCATTTGCCATCCTCTTTATCTATTCTTCAAAACAGCCACTTTGTTATTACTTGAAATCACTTCATAATCTCCAGGATGAATCTCGTAACCGCCAAGAAGATCCTGACTGATAAAAGTATATTCTGCTTCACTGTTAGCTATGTATTCATGAAGATCTGTAACATAAGCATTCACTGCCTGATCTTCCTGTCCTGTGAGCTGCTTGTACCAGATGTCATAAAAGTCTGTTCCTACAACTGCCACTCTCTTATCACTCATTTCTTCTTTGATGTACTTCATCATATCCAGATCTTCCTGGCTAATTGGAGGTGTATCCATGAAAGCCCTGTTAAAGGCATATATATTCAGGAAGGCATCTGTGCCCACACGAATCATGCGGTCATTGCGAACCAGCACATAAGTATCGAAGCGTGTGAGGAAGGAACCGAAAATTAAGAGTATGGTCACCAGAGTACCGATTGCTGCCGCCCTGCAGCATCTCCAAAGATAAAGGCCACCCAGGAAGGCCATCATAAAGCCCAAAAGCCAGAGCAGACTCAATGTCTTGGAGAAGTAATATACAGAAGCTTTGTGCTTTAATACCAGGCAGAAAACCCCCATAACGAAAATGGCATGGATGAAGGTAACTGCAATTTCTGCCAGTCCCACTTCCTTCATATCCACGAAGGCTTCTCTCTCACTTTCCTTATAGCGATTGAAAAGCATCTTGCCCACGAAGGCAAGGCCAACAATCACCAGTGGGAACATGAGAATAAAGTTGGAATAGAATTCATTGTAGCAACCACCATCTGTCATAAGACCTGCCGCATGGCCACTGGCAGAAGCCGCCTCTGTTGCTGCTCCTGTATTATTCTTTCCAATCAGCATAAAGAGAACGCCAATGGATCTCAGCATTCCCAGCACGGATGGCAGGAAGAATACAGAGAAAAGATAGCCAATGGTCTTTAACTTGAAAATCTTATGACCCTTCTTTTTCCAGTCAATGAGAATGGCCAGGAAGGCACCGAAGAATACGGATGGTACAAAAAGAGTGTAACCAATAAAAATAGACTGAAGACCCACATTCATGGAAGCCAGGAAAAGTCCCATCTTCATACGACCTGCAAAATATGCCTGCATAACAAAAAGCAGGAAGCAGATCATAGTAACTGTAAGTCCAAGATAAGAGAAGCCAAAAATTGTTGAATACTTTGGATAGCCTTCCATATAAATGAGGGCAATGAGGCCTGCTAAGAAGCTTTCCCCTTTTGACTTTGTATAGAATCTAAATAAAGAGTAAATCATGCTTCCAGAAAGGAAGAAGTAGAAACATTCTGCAAGAATAAAAGTCTTATAATTTGCAAAATCCCCAGTAATTTTCATAAAGGATTCCATGGCAAGTCCAGTATTCACAGCGGAAATGCACATATTGGAAAGGATACCATGAGAATTTGCCACGTAACGAGCCTGAGTAAAATGCGCCCCAGAATCGATGGATGCAAAGTTAATGATAAAGCCGGGGAATCTGTGTCGGAAGAAAGAAACCGTAAGGTAAGCAACAGCGACTAAAACCACTGCATCTTCCCAGCAGAATTTATACTTCTGGAAGCCCAGCTTCTTTCCGGCCAGAATCCAGAGGAAAGATCCCAGTACAAGGTCGATGGAACTGATCACATAGACGCAAATTCCATTTACCAAAACGGAAATCACAGAACCTAAGAATGCATGAAGTGCGATAACACCAAGAAGAGCTGGTGTCAGCCACATAAGAAGAGACTCCTTCTCTTCATTTCTTTTCACTGCGAGCCACCCGGAGGAAAGTACGCAAATTCCTAAAATATAAAGTACGAGTTTAAACATATTTTCTAGTCCGCCCCATTAAGATTATTAGCACCCTTAGTGTCCCATACTAATCTGTGCCCACTGTTTATCCCACTTGCCGGCATCCCCATTGCCAGCTAACTTTCGCGGTAAATAAAACCGCCGAAAGAGCAGGCGCAATTCAGCACCTGCTCTATCCTATTTTCAACTAATCTCTATTTTACTTTATAAATCTTCCAATCGCCACCCGCACCTACTAAATCATAACGATCTGTTTCCGTAAGGACAGTTCTTGTAAAGATATAAGTAATATTCAGGTCTTTCAAATCCTGATATGTAGCATTGATATAGATGAAATCTGTGCCAGCCAGTTCAAACTTATCCTTATCATTTGCATCCGCCACAAGGTACATGTTCACATGTGCATAGCGGTTATAGATATCTTCATACTGCTTGTCCGGATCGATAATCTGCCATCTGGCAAGATCCGGATAAACATTGGTAGAATTGAGAGTTTTAATTCCCTTAATAAGAAGGGAATTGGTGTATGGATAATCACAATCCATAACCGCCCAGGTTTCTCCTGGATCCAGCTCATTTACATGCTCTGCCGCAAGTAATGATGGAACATTCTCTATGGAATTCACACCCATACTTACTGGGTTTACAAAGGCACCTGTAAGAAGCATTACCAGTCCAAAGAGGCAAGCCCACCACTTGGATACTCTTTCCATTTGGAGAGTAAATCCAAAAGTAAGAAGAGCAAATACCAGGAATGTCACCAGCGTCTGGCCTGCGGTCAGGTAGTCTGGATAAAGCTTAATCTGCAACACTGCCATGGCCATAACACCAAGAAGGGATACAAGAGTCAGAAGAATAGACTTCTTCTTTTCTGCATGAATAATGGATACTTCCATGAACAGCATAATCACATTTACCAGGCAGAAAATATCAATGGCTCTCTGCTTTAATACCATACTCATGAAAGTAACTTTTGCGAGAATAGCTGGGAAACCAAAGATGCCCCAGATACCAAAGAAAATGCTAAGGGCCATCATGATCCAGAGAAGAGAATTTGTCTTCTTCTTTGCCAGCAGATAAATAAAAAATATATATGGCAGCGGGAAGAAATCCATAAAGAAGGAAGCTTCGCACACATTCATATATGGGCTACTTGCACCAATGGAATACCACATTGGGAAAATGTAAGTGGCCATCCACTTGGCCATGCCACCACCTGTTTCAAAACGTTTACCAGGATAGGCCGTATTCATCATGGCCGTAATTGTGTCAGCTGACTTCATAAAGACATAGCCCATGGAAAGGGCCAGCAGGATGACGCCAACAGCAATGGTGAGAATATCAATTTTATTAATCTTATAGAGCTTGTGATTCTTAATGAAAATCCAGATGATGAGTCCCAGCAAAACATAAGCCATTGGAATCATCCAGGCTGGATACATGGTAAGAATAAAACTTCCAGCACACAGCACGATAATGGCTGTGTAGAAAATTCTTTTCTTAGAATTATTGCAAAGCAGGAACTTATCGAAAATGATGATGGCAAGCTGCACATCAATAAGCATCTCCACAAAACCATTAATAGCAAACCACCACTGCACAGCTGGTGCAAATGTAATTGCCAGGGCATACATAAGAGACAGTCTGCGATTGTCCTTTGTCAGAAGTCTTGCAAATTCAAAGGACACCAGGAAAAGGGCAATCAGTCTTCCATACCAGAAGAAAGCCAGTCCCTGGGCAATTGGAAAGAGAATATAGCCAATATAGAAGGGTCTATAGATTGTAATCAAAGAAGCAACTGGCAGACCATATTCAATAAATACATCTGTAGGTTCCCCTCTTACCAAAGAATTGAAGTAAGAGAACGCGCCATCAGGATTATGGTACTGGGAAAATGTCATTGGAGTCAGGGTTGCCCATTCATCCACACGGATACCACGGGAAGCTCCCATCTTTACATCCCCATTTACAATACCAAAGAGAAGATCATAATAGCCCACAGAGGAACCATGAATTCCTGGAATCAGGCAGAGTAAAAAGAAAAGTCCTGCCAGAACAAAACGATACTTAAATACAAGGTCTCTTGTCTTACTTGCTAAAAGCAAAGTAAAAACCATAAGGAAAAGGCCAAACATGCAGATAAATTTTAAAGGCTGCACATTCGAAAAAATCTCATGGGCGGAAGTGATATTTCCGCCATGAGACACATAAGATTCATATATCCAGCAGACCAAAACAAAGGCAAGAGCACCAAGCCCAGCCATGATGGCTTTTACTGATTTACAATTCAAAATCTTAAGCATTTTTCTTCTCCCTGCATTCATCCGCAACGTCATTTAAACGCATTTCGAAATCCTGCTTATTCTTCTGGACACTGTTCTCCAACATAAGTCCTGTGAAGAAAGACTGAATTGCTGCAATTAAAGTAAATCCACAAACAATAAGGGTTGGGAATTTCAATACTTCACCTGTCTGAATGTACTCAACCAG
Source organism: uncultured Lachnospiraceae bacterium (assembly GCA_900314445.1). Taxonomy (GTDB): domain Bacteria; phylum Bacillota; class Clostridia; order Lachnospirales; family Lachnospiraceae; genus Eubacterium_Q. The sequence continues at coordinate 19,931 of OMVA01000094.1, forward strand.
TACTGGTACAAAGAAAGCAAGCGCAATGATTGCAAGGATTGCCGCGAGCAGACCGAAGAAACGGAATGGCTTATACGTACGGAAAAGTCTTGCAATGGTACGAAGTACCTTGAAACCGTCAGAATAAGTGTTCAGCTTAGACACAGAGCCTTCTGGACGATCACGGTATTCAATGATTACATTGGTAAGATGCATATTCTTATCAATGGCATGAATAGACATTTCTGTTTCAATCTCAAAGCCCTTGGAAAGAACCGGGAAAGTCTTAACAAACTTATAACTAAAAGCACGGTAACCTGTCATGATATCCTTGATATCTGACTTGAATAAATGGTTGATGCTAGCACGTACAATGGAATTTCCCAGATTATGGAATGGCCGCTTATTCTCTTCAAAGTATGTGGAAGAAAGGCGGTCGCCTACTACCATATCCACGTTACGTTCTAAGACCTGCTTTACCATTTCTGGTGCATTGTCAGCTGGATAAGTATCATCACCATCCGTCATGATATAACACTCTGCATCGATATCACGGAACATGCTTCTGATAACATTCCCCTTACCCTGCTGGTATTCATAACGAACTTCAGCACCTGCGGCACGGGCAATTTCATCTGTGCCATCTGATGAGTTGTTATCGTACACATAGATTGTTGCTTCTGGCAGTACTGCTTTAAAGTCCTTAACAACCTTCTCAATTGTCTTGCTTTCGTTATAGCAAGGAATTAATACTGCAATTTTATCCATATATTTCCGCCTTTAAAATTCAATTTTCCTATTGGAAGACCATTAGTCTTCATCTACATTCTTTAATACTTTATCAGACATTGAAAGTTTACCATCGCAAATGACACCAACCTGGTAAACTCCTGCTTCAATGCTGTCTAAATCAATCATACACTTAAAGCCACAACCTTCAATGTCTTTTTCTTCTGGATGAACAGCTAGCACATCCAGACGAAGGAGTTTCTTAGTTCCAATTCTATAGGTATGATCCTTGCCAAGCAAGTATACTTCCACCTTGGCATCCTTGTTACTTGGCTTGCTAATGGTATAAGCCCAACCAGAAATCAAAATACAATAATCTCTATAAACTCCATCCACTGCAGCTTTCACATCTCCAGCCTTTCGCTCAATCTCATAAAGGTCTGGATTTTCTGCCTTAGCTTTCGCTTCTTCAATTGCCTGCAGCTGCACTTTTGCCTCTTCCACCATCTTGCTATCTGTAAGATCCAATACTGTATAATGACTTCCTTCATCATAGTTATTGGTGAACTCAACACCATTTTGAATCAGATGAGGACTGTAGAAAGGATCACATAACTTAAACTGTGGATGCATTTCGAAGAGATAATGCTTTTCATGATTCAGTCTCTTTAACTTTGCAGGATCCATCAAATCACTGCCACGGCTGAGAGACTCATGATGATATAACTTTACATCATTTCGAATTACATTGTAGTAACCCTTTTCCACCAGTTTAAAGCATAAATCCACATCATTATAAGCAATTGGAAGTGTCTCATTATAGCGACCAATTTCTTCGAACTTGTCCTTAGAAACCAAGAGACAAGCTGCTGTCACTGCCAGCAAATCATACTCTGTGCGATTACGCCAGAAGTAGTAAATTGTATTATCATCCATATGTGAGAAACAATGGGATGGTCCACTCTTAAGATTTACAACGCCTGCATGCTGAATCAGGGTAGTATTTGGATAATAAAGCTTTGCTCCAACTGCACCCACATGAGGAAGCTGAGCCTGGCCAAGCATTCTCTCCAGCCAGTCTTCCTGAATGATTTCCATATCATCATTGAGGAATAAGTAATAGTCTCCCTTTGCCGCTGTCGCTCCCGTATTACACATATGAGAGAAGTTAAAGCTTTCCGGCTGATAGATATACTGGAAATGATCCACATCTGCCAGAGCCTTATAACGCATCATGTTAGGGAATTCACTACCATTATCCACAACAATAATTTCATAATTCTTGTAGGAAGTCAGCTTATTCAGACTTTCCACGCAACGGCGCAGCACAACCGGATTATCCTTGGAAGGAATAATAATACTCACCAGAGGATTATCCTGCACATCATAAACCAGATGCATCTGATGAGTACCCTCAATATCTTCCAGATGTCCCCTCCAGCCACGGCGGGATAGCGCCTCTTCACGACACTTGCGGCTCGCCTCTAATACATAAGGCTTTGCATCCTCATCACCAGCTGTGGATTCCTTACGCTCTCTCCAGTGGTAAAGCACCTTCTGAATATGGCCAATTTTTTCTGTCTCTTCAGTAAAACGAAGGGCAAAATCAAAGTCCTGGGCACCATCAAAGTCCTTGCGGAAACCACCAATCTTCTTGGCAATTTCTCTTCTGTAAACACCAAAATGGCAGATATACATATAGGACATTAAGGTGTCCGGTGACCAATCCGGCTTAAAGTTTGGCATATGGCGGTTTGTGCCGTCATCGTCAATCTTATCCTCATCAGAGTAAATAAGATCCAGATCTTTATTCTCATTCAGAAGTTTAACATTCTCATAGAGTGCAAATGGACTTAGCACATCATCACAGTCAACCAGTCCAATAAACTCTCCTGTGGCATTTTCCAGTGCTGTATTTGTACATTCGGAAATACCACCATTCTGCTCACGGAAAATTATTTTAATCTTCTCGTCCGCATTCTGTCCACCTTCTTTGTAGCGACTCAGTACTTCTCGTACATGTTCCTGGGTAGAACAGTCATCTACTAAGACCAGTTCCCAGTTGGTGTATGTCTGATTTCTTACGGAATCAATACAGGTAATCAGCATATCTTCCTGCACATTGTAAACAGGAATTAAGATGGAGAATTTAGGCTGATATGTAAAACTTGCATCATCGTGACTTTGTGCCTCAGCAAGATACTCTTTTTCCAAATCCAGAATCCAGGATTCATAATTGTCGCCATACTTTTCGTTGAAGGCGTCAATCCTCTCGTCCTGTTCCTTCTGCTTTACTGCAATCTCAGCAAGCTTGCGATCTGTTTCCGCATCAAATTCCTTCTTATATTTCTTGAACTTCACACGCTTAACAACTAAAGATCCACCATATACCGGATTCTTGATTGCACGCTTAAAACGAGCCATACGAGCCTGAAGTTCCGCAATGGCAGCATCACGTTTTGCCACTTCCTGACGAAGTTCTTCCAGGCCTCTATTTTGCTCTTCTACAGCCTTTTTATAATTCTCAATCATATCATCCAAATTCATGTGATGAAGAGAGAATCCCTTAATATATTCATTTAAATCATCGATGCTCTTATTCAGTGTGTGGATTGCCTGATCCTGAGCAGCAACTGTATTTTCAGCATTCTGTCTTGCTGTAATTTCTTCCTGCAGCCTTGTAATTTCTTCCTGCAGACTTGTAACTGTTTTTCTATACTGAATCATGTAGTCTGAAGATAGGTTCTGTCCAAATACATACTGCTGGAAATTGTATTCCATTTCTGCAAAGGTCTGCTGCTTCTCCAAAGTAATTCCAAATAATTCAAAGAATTCTTCCTTCTTCAATCCATTCTGAATGACATCTTTTGTATGATAATAAAAATAGAGAAGAGTACGATACTTGATATATTCCACAGGAATTAAGAAATCAAATACCCACTCATAATCGATACAAAAAAGTCCCGCTTCTGTCTGAATAAAGTTGTCGAAATTGGCATCAAAATTCACATTCTTTACAGCGGGCTCTCCCGCAAAGTCAAAGTCACCCAAAACTTCTTTGAAGCCATTAGACATTTCAAATGGTGCCTTCACAGAATCTGTATAGTCCGTAACCAAAGCCAAAGACTTTTCCACCTCTAGCTTCCAGTCATCTTCATTTGACTTTGTGTATGAAATTTCCGGCATAACATTATTGCCATGCAGAAATTCGAACTTCATGGTCTTTTCATCTACATCGGTATAAGGCAGAATTTGAATATTCTTGTATGCAGATTTTAAGCTGTCAAAATGCGAACGGAAATCATTCATGGTGCTGATTGCATCTGCATGAAGCGCCTTCTTTTCTACAAATTTCTTGCCGTCTTCTTCCACAATAAAAGTAGCCATCTGGAATGGTTCTCTTCTCATAGAGTTAAATTTTGCATATAAAACTTTTCTCATATCGCTCCTAACTCTCGGCAATCACAATAAAGGAATTTGCAAATTCTTCAAACTTACCATCTTTACAGATGGAATCCCAAGCCTGCTTCTCATCAAAGAGCTGCAGTTTGTCCCGGTCGTAGGTATAGCCAATCATGGTATCACTACAAGACTTTGGTAAATACTCTTGGGAATAAACTTCAAATGGAAGCTTGTAATCTGGCATTGGATAATAAAAATCCTGATGCACGAATCCAGCTTCTTCCACTAACTTATAGAGCTGGTCTTTGGAGAAGGTACGTACTCGTTCCACATTTGCATAACCAGTAATGGAATCAAACATTTCTCCTGTATGATCTTCCTTGGCACCAGCCCAATACTTAAGGCCATACTTATTCTCAATGGCAATGAGGAGTTTTCCACCTGGTTTTAAGTAGGACTTAGTCTTCTTTAACATATCCAGGAAAGGCTGGTCAGAATCGATATAGTAAATGGAATATTCCAAAACGCCAATCAGAGACACATAGTCAAACTTTTCTTCCAGCTGAATATCTTCAAAATTGCCAACATAAATTTCCAGATTGTCATGTTCTTTATTTCTGTATGCATTGATGGTAGATCTTCTCTTGGAAAGATCAATAGCCGCTACACGGCTGACTCTCTCGCAGAAAAGGCCAGAAATCGCACCACATCCAGCACCAATCTCCAGCAAGCTTCCTTCTTTTTTGAAAGCATACCAATTCAGAACATTTTTTCTTACATCAGACAAATGATAAAGGAGAGGCCATTCCTTTTCCTTCTTCAAACGTCCCTGAATATCCTTCTCATTTTTTACAATATCAAGAAGTTTATCCTCAATATCGCCATCACTATAGGTGTCTGTGCCCTTGTAGAACTTGTAATTCAGGGTCACATTTCCAATTTTCTCTGTTAATCCATCCATACTAATCAAGCTCCACTTCAGATTTCATATCATAAAAACCAACCGTATTCTTATCCGAAATAACCGTCATACTACAAATATCATAGAGTCTGTGGTAAACCAAAAACTCATCGTGCTCAAATCTTGTACAACCAAGAGAGAGCAAATACTGACCACCCTGGAGATTCAATTCCTGTGCAAATGAGATTACCCTCTCTTCACCTTCCTTAATCTCTCCCAGATCCGCATTTTCAAACATGGTATTGGTTCCCGTAATTTCCGTACCCTTCAAAGTACGAATGGTAAATGCCACAATCGGATTTGTTACATCCTTATGAGCCTTAATCTTCACCTTAACTTTAAAACGAGAGCCTTTAATTAATGTACTTGTATATTTACCGGACTCATCCACAATGGCAAAGTCAGAAATTTCCACAATCTTATCGCCATAGTCCTGATGGTTTGGATTAATTACATAATTATATTTCCACTCATCACCAGATACCTTCTGGTCAGAGGCGCCTTCTGCCACATCCTTGGCTTTTCCAGCTTCCTTGGAAGCTGCATCATGAGCATCCACCTCTCCTACAAGAACCTTCTTGTAGAGATCAATTACATCATTTGGCCTGCCTTCTGAAATCTTCACACCCTTATTGAGAAGGATGGCGCGATCACAGTACTTACTAATAGAACTTAAGTCATGGCTTACAAAAAGAATAGTCTTACCCTGTTTCTTAAATTCCTCAAACTTCTTGTAACACTTGGCCTGGAAGAATACGTCACCTACAGACAAAGCTTCATCTACAATAAGAATTTCCGGATTGATGTTAATGGCAACCGCAAAGGCCAGTCTTACAAACATACCTGAAGAATAAGTCTTTACTGGCTGATTAACGAAGTCACCAATATCAGCAAACTTCAAAATATCATCCAACTTCTCATCAATTTCTTCTTTAGTAAAGCCAATCATGGTTCCATTTAAATATACATTTTCAATACCTGTATATTCCTGATTAAAACCAGCACCTAACTCCAGAAGAGCAGAGATTCTACCATTGATTTTCACATCACCATCAGAAGGATTCAGTACACCAGTAATAATTTTCAGGATTGTAGACTTACCTGCACCATTGGTACCAATGATACCAACGCATTCTCCACGTTTGATATCAAAATTAACGTCACGAAGAGCATAGTGCTCCCTTACCTTAATGTCATGACCAAATCCCAATGATTCTTTAAGACGATCCATTGGCTTATCATATAACTTATATACTTTTGAAACGTGATTGACGCGAATTGCGTAATCTTCTGCCATATCTTTTCTCCATCAAAATAATTTAAAGCACATCCGCAAAATGAACTTTCAATCTACGGAAAATCATATTTCCAAATCCAAAGAGTAGAATTGTAAATGCCCAGAAGTAAATTGTCCAAAGTAATTTTTCCTGGCCAAAGAACCACTGCTTATAAATCATGGAATCTCTAAAGCCATCCACAATGTAGTACATAGGATTTACTTTAAAGATCAGAAGTAACCAAGGTGGAAGCATAGCTTTTGCATTCCACATGATTGGTGTCATCCACATACCAACCTGTAAAACAACAATATTGATGAACTGACCCAAATCCTTGAAGAATACAACAACTGCTGAACAAAGATATACAAGGCCAAGTACGAATACAAAATTACAAATCACATAATAAATCAGCTGAATCGTGTAAATACTTGGAAAATATCCATATGCACTATTGAGAAGCAGTGCAAAGAGGATAAAGAAGAGATGTACAAATATTGCGGATACTACCTTCACAAAAGGTAAGATATCAATATTGAACACAACCTTCTTTACAAGATAGGAGTATTCCATCATGGAATTCATTCCACCTGTCAAAGCATCTGAGAAGAAGAACCATGGCACAATACCTGTAACCAGGAAAATAACGAAAGGAACACCAGTAACGCCACCCGACTTCAGTCCCACCTGGAATACAAACCAATAAACTAAGATCGTTGTAACTGGTTGGATAAAAGCCCAAACAATACCAAAGTAAGAACCAGCATATTTTGTCTTAAAATCACTCTTTGAAAGACTGAAAGCCAGTTTTCTATTCTGGAAAATCTCAATAGGAACTTTTACGAAAGCATCAAAATGCTTGAGAGAATAAAAAGCTACCAAATCCAAAAGAATACAAATAATAATATCCCAGATTAAATTGACAGAACCATTAATCTTTTTGAAATTTGCCTCAATTTCAGAGCGATTAAACTCCGCATAGAAGTATGGATCATTATCACTGATAGCAAATGAACTTGCCCCGTCCTTTTTTTCAATAGCAGAAATACCAGAGGCATTAAGACCATCCAAATTCTTCACGTCAAGTTTTGTGGACTGACCATCCACTACCATATACAAATCATAAACATCTACCCTTGTATTGGCAGAGCCTAGGTCAATACGTGTAACACTATTCTGATAAGGGAAGGCAAATTCCATTTCCTTCTTTTTTCCAGGTGTATCATAGGCAACTCCTGCACTCTTATCCTCTGACAGATCCCCTCCCGGAGTTGTGTAATAAACCTGGAAGACGTCCTCTTTCTCCGCAGAAACTGTCATGTAAATCTTTGCTGTAGAATTCCGTAAAGACTTCACGTGAACACGCCAAAAGACCAGCACATTAACAAGTGCAATGAATATGATAAATATTATTTTTAACTTCTTATGATTTTTCATTCTCTATCCTACCTGATTTCATAAACTGCATTCGAATAAATATTACTCTTATAGCAATTTGAATCTTATTCCTTAGATTTTTCTAATAAGTAACTATATCATAATCCCACACATAAACATACATATCGCCAGCAATAAAGCTTTCCTTAGGTGCGCCAAAGGTCGGAGCAACGAACTGACCATACTGTTCATTCTCTGATGCATGGAGCAAGGTAGCATAGGTACGGATATCTTTGAGATAAAAGTGCCAACCATTATTGACAATATCAGATTTTATTCCTGCAATACCCAAATTTGATAAGCATCCACTTCTGCAATTAATACAAATTTATTGTTTTCCATGGAATAATGCCAGGAATCAAACCTCTCCTTTGGCACTACAATATACCGAAATCCAAGTTCTCTCATATTTAAACTTACCAGTCCAAAGTCAGGCGATTCTGCAATCATCTGGTAAAAGGTTTGATACTCTTGCTCTCCGATATGCTGAATATATCCTTGAGCATCTCTACCATACATTTGAATCACATGCCCTGAAACCTGTCTTGTATAGCACATCAAGGACTGATCCATGACGACGTGGGGTTCAGCCTCATATGTAAGTAAAGTATCAACCACATCAATTGCTTCCTGGGGAATTTTTCGATAATTATCACTCGTAGTGAACGAATAATTTGGATTTGTATATAGAATTGGCCCACTTAGTAATATCAGACCACATAAGAGTAGCGCAAGCATAGGTCTAAACACTCTATGCTTCACCCTTTTTACCAAGGATGCGAATGCAAAGGCAATAACCGTCACTTCCGGTATCATCCAAAAAGCTCTCCAGGATGTTCCATTATAAAATAGTTTCGGAAAAATCAGGTTAAATGTAATAGGATTTAATATCGCCAGTGTGATAATGATAGCCGGAAAAGCCAACCTCATTCTCACTTTCTTTTCAAAAATCAAAAGATACGCTAATGAAAGTAGATAAAAAATCACCAGAATATTATTTCCATTGCAAGTAAGCCAATATTCAATTATCTCTTTCCAACTCTGCATTACTTGCCTCCAACAATCATAATTTGAATAAGGCCATAGATAATAATTGGAATTTCACAAACCCAACTAAAAATGAGATTCTTCCAGCTCTTTCCAGCAATAGCACTCCAAATGCCATATCCACCAGTAAGAACCGCCGCTGTTATCAGCCCAACTCCTGTAGTAAGGCAAATGGCAAAGTTAATAATTATCAGTTCCAAGAATGATCTAAATTCAACTTTGTCTTTTTTCTTAAAATGTTTTACAAAGAAATATAGAATCAAAGGGATGAAGAATGCAGCGACTGTTGCCTTTCCTTGCCAAATACGATTAAGCATAAATACGCCTTGTGTATATGAAGACCCGGAGGAAATCATAAAAATCAAAGCAGAAAATAACACGAAATAGATATTTTTCTGATAGTCTCCTTCTGTAAGTTCGTCTCCCAAAAGCCAAATTGCGAAATAAGCTAATATCAAAAGAATAACAGGCATAACCGTATGAACCATTGTTGCTGCAGACACACCAGTCAGTTTTGTCAATGTCGCATACATTATCATCCAAGGAGAAGTGACATCCTTCTCCTGTTCACCTGTCCAGTAGCCTAGATATTCTCCAGTAGCTGCACTTCTCAGGAACATGGTATCATTCTCTACAGCTTCGATAGTATTTGCGACAAATCGGCTATCATCTAAATCGATATGTGTATTCATTCCATATTGATACAATTGAAACCCAATAACACCAAATAATAATACTAGTGAAAGTAATAATTCTATTTTGGTAGCAGAATTCGTTTTTTCTCTCTTATCATCTTGATTGTGAACATCTTTTTCATTTTTTAATCTATGAATAAAAAAGGCAATTCCAAGAATCATTAGCACTACCATCACTAGCGTCCATACAATAAACAAAATATGGAACGGTATCTTTAACAGAATCATCGGTACAGCTAAAATCTGAAAAACCGCAAACTCTAATACCCATCCCATCAGGTATTGTTTAATGTAAATAGATATTCTATTCTCTTCATTCATATCTGACTTCGAAATGGTAAGAACGTCTTCCCCTATGATAAGGGGGCCAACAGCAAGTACTATTATGCAAACTAAGAGTTTTAAAATCATAGTAATCCTCATTCGCTTCCTTTTCCTGTTAAAACAACAGAAAACGTTTTAAATATTATTCTTGCATCATTTTTGATGGAGAAGTTTCGAATGTACTCATTGTCAAGCTTTACAACTTCTTCAAAATCCGTAATCTCCGACCTTCCGCTCACCTGCCACAGACCTGTAAGTCCAGGTTTTAGTGCAAGTCTTGACAAATGTTTTGCATCATAATGACTTGTTTCTTCCACTGTCGGTGGCCTTGTGCCAACAAGAGACATTTGTCCCGCAAGAACATTGAAAAACTGAGGAAACTCATCCAAAGAATGCTTTCTAATAAAGTGTCCTACTCCATGTCTCGTTCCATCAGGGCCACTTCCAATAATTCTAGGATCATTTTCTATTTTGAACATGAATCCAGAAACTTCATTTTTATCCATCAAATCGGCTTTTCTTTGATCGGCATCCACATACATGCTTCGGAACTTCCATATATTAAACTTTCGACCATTTAATCCAACTCGTTCCTGTTTGTAAAAAATAGGTCCTTTATCTGAAAAGTAAATAAATGGAGCTAAACACACAGTGAGAATTATAGCAACAATTGAGCCCACTAATCCAAAGAAAATATCTATAGTTCTCTTAATGATTTTTTGATAAAAGGTGATTGGACTGATGGATGTGGCAATTACTTTATACCCTGAAACACTATCAAAGGCAGCGTTCGGGAACTCCATCATATCCTCTAGTCCAATATTTACCGTAATTCCCATATCTAGAAATTGATCAACAATTTCATTCCGTTTTGGCTCTGTCTCACTAATAAAAACATCATCAACTACATTATTTTTGACGTAATCTAGCACTGTAGAAACATGGGCAACGATAGGAATACCTTTAACAGATTCACCTACATGTTCTGGAGCATCTGTGATTACGATTGCAGAAAGTCTGAGAGGATTAAATCGTTCCTTTGTTAAATTTTTAACTGCTTCGTTAAGTTGGGCGTATGAAGACACCAAGAGTAAAAATCTAGTATTCTTACCCTTACGCATATTATTACGATGAACTCTCTTCACCGCTAAATGTGAGAAGTATGTAATGAAGAAATATAAAACAGCAAAATAAGCAACTGTCAATCGAGAATAATTTTCTGACTTTTTTTGGAAGAAAAGAAATACAGCTGTCGAAGCAAGAATAATAGCGTCAACGGTGAATACTTTCTTAAGTTCCTCAAAATATCCACGAATAATAATTTTGTGATAAACATTTAATGCTATACAAGTAATCGTTTCTATTACAAGCACAAAAATAAATAGCATTGTATACATTGACAACATTCTCATCGTAACAATGCCATGCCTTATAAAAAGTCCTGCATAAAATGCAAGAGCCGTACATATTATGTCTATTATATAAAAATCAAAATGCCTAAAGATTGCGTTTGGTTTATTAATAAGTCAGCCCGCCTTTTAATTAAAAAGATGTGATACATAATCCAAAAAATTGTATCACATCTTTTTTAAATTCTCTATTTTATTTACATAGCAAACAGGATCGTACTTTAGAAGCCCCATCACCTTGCGATTCATTAATGATTTAATTATTATCTGTTAGTTGATAATAACACATACATTCGTACTCATATACTCTTTCTCGTAAATCCACTGGCATATTCACTTCGTCCTTATAATATGTACCAGTGGCATCCACAATTCCATATTTATTCAATATTGGTATATCTTTTTCCAAATTAAACATATATGAATCAAAGCCATTCAGCTCTTGCCCTGAATAATATAAGATTTTTTCCCTCAAATAGTTCACACTTATATTAATACCATCTTGCTCGTCTAGCGGATAGTTAGCCCATATCAAAAAAGGTGTTGCCTGATATTTCATTAACTGCTCTTTACCATTTCGCTTTTTTTTATCCCCACCATTCAATTCAGTTAAATATTCTTTGCTTAACTGAGGTTGATGATCACCAAAAACGCAAATTAATGTTGGTTCGTCTACCGAACTGTAATATTCTATAAGCTTATCAATTGATTTATCAGATAATCTAATTAAAGAGTAATACTGTTCAGCATCTGGATATTCTCCATATTCCGATAAATCTACAGTATTTTCAAAATTATCGTACTGTTTCTCATATCCGCCGTGGTTTTGCATTGTCACATTAAACATGAACCATTTGTCAGTCTTCTTTTCATTATATTTATCTATAATAAAATTAAAATCAGAATCATCACTCACGCACCATCGCACAATTTCACTTGCATTCATGTCTTCAAGCCCATAGAAACTATTAAACCCCATCAAAGGATACACAACATTCCTGTTCCAATTATTCTTTGCATTCGGATGAAATGCATTTGTATCATAACCTGCGTCTTTTAAACATAATGCTATCGATGAAGTGTTACTATATATTTTAGACATATAAGGATAGGTCCCCGCATACCTCGTTGAGATTCCCGTTAATGCTTCAAACTCTGTGTCACAAGTCCCCGCCCCATAGACTGGAACATAAACATTTCCTCGTATTGCATTATCAACGCTATACCAATTCTGCAAATATTTTCCAGACACCTTATCCGAATCAATTGTTCTTAAATCAGCAAGTGACTCCTCCATCACTACAATAATATTTTGAGCTTGAGCCCCATCGTTTTGAACAGTGTTCTGCATCGTCAAAATATCATGTACCTCTTCTCTATTATACCCCTGAGGTTTTGATATTTTTAGATTTTTTATCTGTGAAACAAACGATACTATATATCCTCGCGTTGTCGCATCCCCAGCCAAATCCCAAGCAGCAGATTTTAAATGCGGAGAAACTCCAAACATTAATACAAGAATCAACATTCCACCATATAGAAAGTCATATATTCTAAATTTATAATTATTCGAAACAGTGTTTTCTACTCTTACCCTAGTGATAACAAATATCAATAGAATACTTATGATTAACGCCAAATACACATGAATAGGGCAGCGATACCGATAACTTAATGAAATAGTTGCAGCCGTCTTGACAGCTAACACATCACCAGGCATAACCGGCGTCTCCCTATACAACAACACATGATATTCAGCAATCCCCCAAAAAGCACTTACACATGTTGCTAAAATCAAAAGAACCTTGTTTTTACTAAACAGACCACTTATTCCTCTGATTGCCAAATATATTATCAATACATTGAGAAAAATATATCCTATAGTGACAGAGAAAAAATCACCAATAGCCACTTCAATTATTAAGTAGTATATAAATGATACTAAAATATAGGCAATTTCCAACGGTATCCCTTGATTAATATGAATATCTGGAATTACACAAACGGCAAAAATACCAACAATCAGTAATAGCACACATATTATCACACTACCAAAAGAAAGATATTTTTCTGCACTTACTTCCACGTACGGATGATATTTCGTACCTTGATATTTCGAGCGAGTTTTCCACCATGACATACATCCAATTTGAAGTGGTTCTGCTTTTGAAGAGCGGTTTTTCACTTCAAAAATCACTTGGTACTTTTCAAGCGGATTAATTTTATTATCAATCGTTAGCGGTAACCTCAATTGTTCACTTTGTGAAAATTCTTCAAGGGGATATTCAAATTCTGAAATCACTCTTCCGACATCATCCTGAAGCGCCAGATACACATCTCCTTCTTCGGCATCAGGATTGTAAAAATATAAAGCTATCTGTGATGCATTCTTATATACCGAATAAAAGGTAATTGCATTCTTAACACCTGTTGGTACTGATACATATTTCATCTCAACATGACTTATTGGAGTTTCATCAATCCATAGGTTCTCAAAAACTCCCCAAAAAGCGCACGTCAACAGAAATAATATAAATAAAGTTTTAGGCCAAACTCTGCTCAATCTGCTCGAAGAATTTTTCAAAGAAGTTTTCAAATTGTTCCTCCTTCCACCACACTGTTTTATCTAAAATCATTTATTTTGCTAATAACATATTCCTACTCTTCATTAGTCATCCCATTATAAAGAGGCAACGACAACACCTCTTATGCGATTTTTTCTGTAGTCGGTAGCTTGCCTTTATTGACACCTAGATATCTATACGCATCCGATAAATGAGGAGAAATTGGATAATGAATAATCGAACCAATTTCATTCTCATTCAAATATTTAATTAATTTATCGCGTTCCTTACAATGAATAACAAATTGGTGCTACCCTATAAAAGTGGACACGATTTGATTTAATGGGTACTATTAAATCATACACCAAAAGGAGGTATTCGTATGTCCACACGTCAAACTCGTTATGACGAAGATTTCAAAAGAACTCTTGTGGATCTTTATCACAACGATAAAACTCAAAGTGTTCTATGTAAAGAATACGGCGTCAGCCTAACCGCTTTGTCTCGTTGGATCAAGCAATACTCTACCGTCGAGACTGATGATGGCCAAATCCTTACCGCAAAACAGATTTCTGTACTTCAAAAACGCAATGCTCAGCTTGAAGAAGAAAACATGATATTAAAAAAGCGATTGCCATCTTCACGCCACACTCAAGCAACGACTAGATGCTGTTCATAAGCTCCGAAACCAGCATGATATCAAAACTCTTTGCAGAGTTCTTCATGTAAATAGGAGTACTTATTACAAGCATTTTTATTCTGAGCCTGCTCCAAGAACAAACATTAAACAGCAAATCAAAATTGATATTCTCAAAATTTATACTGATTGTGATAAAAGTATTGGCATATATAAAAGCCGCCGTGTTCTTGAGCGAGATTATGGCATTGCCATCAGTGTCGGCAGAGTGTACCGACTTATGGCTACAATGGATTTACCAAAGATGTCTACTGCCAAACCTAAATGGAAAGGTCACCATAACGACAATGGGTCTTGTATAAATCATCTCCAGCAGGCTTTTAATCAACAAGCTCCAAACCTAGTTGGGGCTTGTGATTTTACTTATATTAAAGTCAACGGAAAAACTCATTATCTTTGCGTTGTCTTAGATCTATTTTCTAGAAAAGTAATTGGTTGGCACTTTGCCTCTAGGCACGATGTCAATCTTACTATTAATACCTTTAACAAAGCTTTTGAGAATCACGGATGCCCTGAGTATGTGCTCTTTCACTTAGACCGCGGTTCTGAATACACTGCCTTCTCATTCCGGCAAAGGCTAGATAAATGCAATGTTATTCAATCATTCTCCAAGAAAGGTTATCCTTACGATAACGCTTACTGCGAAAGCCTCTTCAAACAAATGAAACGTGAGGAACTCAATCGTCATCACTACCACTCACTAAAGGATTTATATCTATCATGTTTTGAATATATGGAAAGATACAACTCAAAACGACCACACTCTTTGCTAGGATATTTGACTCCTAATGAAGTAGAAGATTTATTCTGGGCTAGGCAGCATTAGTCTGCCTTCCTGGAATTTTATCAATCAAATTGTGTCTACTAGATTGACTATATTGCAAAATAGTTCTTCGACAACCACCATAAAACATTTCAGTTTTCTTAGAAACACTTGCCTTTACAATTTTTTAATACAAGCCACCCCTTAACTACAATCTTCAGATTTCATTATCCAACAATAAACGGACGTATCCTTTATTTATAATTTAATTGTGTCAGATATACTTCTATAGCCTCATTTTTCAACACAGCGCTTTCTTTATGTTCCATTTCTAACCCCAGTGGTGCTAACCAATTATCCTTTGTCCTTTTTAAATCCCCCACTTCTTGAGATGAATGAATAAAGTAAATATATCCTTCATTCTCATAATACTCTATTTTAGTATGAATATATTGTTTTTCACTAGAATCCTCATATAAAAAATTTGATGAGCAACTTAACAATTCAATATTTTCACGAGATTTTTTAACCATACTTGCATACGAATGGCACCAGCGATCACACACCAAAAGTACTGGTTTATCTGTTGGAATTATGCTGGTATCTATTTCAATATCATTAATAGAATGCGTTACATTTCTATTTGCAACTTGCCACGTCCAGGTTCTTCCTGAATAAACTGATGAGCATGCTATATATGTTCCAACCAAAATGACTAATGACCAACAGACAACTATTTTTGAATTGATTTCTTCATATTTTGTTGTTCTTTCATTAGTTCTTGTATTTTCTTTATTAAGTTTTTCTACAATCATTAACAAGCCAATAACTGCTAAAATCGGCATCATTATTTCATTAATCAAATAATACCTTCCATATCCAGTTGTAAATGCCCATAAATATGAACTTGCCCAGAACCATAGAAACAGTCCACTAACAAATGTCGTTGCCTCATCTCTTCGTCTAGCAGTTTTCTTAATCATGCATATCGCCGAAGATACAATTACAACCAAGGTTGCGCATACTATCAACACTAAAGATATTTTATATCTATAAATGTCAATCATTGGAATTTCAGATATTCTCTCATTATGGTTAAACGCAAAATGGAACGGCCATTCTAATATTTCTTTGAAATTTTGAGGTCCCCAACGCGAATCTTTAAATCCTTTTTCATAATAATATGGAGAGTTAAATATGGAATTGCAGTAAGGAAATACAGGATTTGAAGTGCAAATCCAGTTAAACAACAAGTATACTACATCAGTAAATATCCCGATTACAGTACATTTTATTATTGAAGAAAACCTAATTTGCTTGCGGTTTTGAATAATATAGACAAGAACTAAGGGTACAACAAATGGAACACTTGTTAATTTTATTGTAATTGACAATCCACATATAAGTGCAAATAGATATAGTTCCCAATTCGAATATTCATATATATATATCATGAAAATCAATTCAAGAGCTAATGGAATCGGTAATAAATCTACATAATAACAATCCCATTGCATCGCCACCTCTTGACATACAACTGATGCTAAACTAATTATTGCACTTAGCAAGTCAACAATTACACCTGTTTTAATGTATTTTTTTAACAACATATGACATATCTTTGATAGCTGAATAAATATTACAATTGTAATGATTACATTAAATATTGTCCCAAATCTATATCCAAAAGTCTTTTGAAATAAATAGAAACATCTGTCGCCTAATTTTTGGCTCCAAATTTGAAAACTCCCTATTCCCACATCATCACTTATATAATTTATAAATTGCGGGAACTGGTTTAAGAAATGATAATTCGCAGTATCTATCGACGTATCAAAACAACTCACTCGTGGTAATGCGATAATTATAACAGCGACGATAGACAAAATATCAAATAATGTCAACTTATCATCATAGAACTCTACTTTTTTTCTACCCAAGAATAAAATCACACAATATATTGCAAATGTAATTATTAAACTTATTTCATCTCGTATTAATCCCCCCAAACAAAATGCTATAAAATAAATAATATCTACAAATAAGACAGTTAAAATATATGCAACCAATGCGAACACCGCTGAATGGCTCAGTTTAAATTTCATCTTCTCATTCTCCTACTAATTATTGATTTATCTCAAATACTAAACAACCTTATTCCTACATAAAGCCATCTTCACTTACAATTTATAATTATAAATACAGAACATTTATCAAAAGTATATAATCAGCTCTGCTCATTTGTCCGTACTTTCAGACACAAAAAGATGTGTTACAACCATAGACCTGTAACACACCCATTTGTACTAAACATTATTAAATTTTCCATTACTATAAATCGCTATATAAATCAGTTCTATATACCCCAGCGCCCCTATTGTTTTAATTTTCCCCTAAATCTATTATTCATTTTATATTTTTTTATTTTTGCGATGATAATATCCAAAAAATATGCAACCGCTAATGGAATTCCGACTCCAACAATAATATACGCATACGCCCACACACCATTATTTAAACATGGAAATGCAGCAAGTGCATAATTAGGATATCCATAAACAGCAACTTGAATTAATGACACCAATTTAAAGCAAATAAAATGCATCATCAATATTATCAGTGTATGCTTCCCACAAAAATTCAAAAATTTCATCAATAATTTTAATCGTAACGTTATATTTGAGACGGCCCATAATAAAAGCCATCCTAACAGACTTACCAAAACAAACATAGGTAACGATGAAAAAACACTATCATTTAAATTAACCGATACCTTTCCCTCTAATGCTAATAATATCGGTAAAGTAAAGGTAATTAGCAACACATTAAATAGTAAGTCATTTCTTTGTAGCAAAATCCTTTCACTTGACAAATACATACCTACCACCAGCAAAAAGTAGATAGAGAATATTGAATGTATACCCAACCGTAAAATAATATGATGTTCACCTATCCAGCCACCAAATAACAAAAAAGCGATTGCAGATATCCATCTCGCAAACATTATATTCTTCTTAAATATTCGTCCTAACAAATATTCATAAATTACAAAAAATACTGATGCGGAAAACATTGCTCTTAAGAACCATGACGCACCTTCTAACTGCTGTTCACCTTGAAACAACAATATTTCTTTGAATGATGCCCAAAATTGTTCACTGGTTAAATGCACTGTTAAACCATATCCATTGCCTGGGATTCCTTCTTCCAAAAATGCAGGATTATCCGTATAGATATTCACTTTAAATAGCAATTCTCTGCAAACTAAAAAGAAAATGTTCCAAAGAATAAATGGTATATATAGTCTACGAAGTCTTCTGATTACGTATTTCCCAACCATCGATATTTTTTCCGAATTTCGCGTATTGTAACAATAACCGGATGCAATGAAAAATATGGCCATATGAAACATTGATATCATTGCTCCATGCACTACTCCTGCATGTGCTGCTACCAACAAAATAATCCCATATCCTTTCAATAAATCTAATGTTACATTCCTATACTTTTGTTCCATATTAACCTTTCCTCAGCAATCTTCTCCCTCATCCATTTGTAAGTTTATTCAACACAAATCTCATAAATTTCACCGTAATTGCCATTTACAATCTTTTTGTTAAATCCCCCTTCTGGAAATACTTGATATAATAAATTTTCATAAACTGAAGAGTTATCTTCATCCCAATAACACACGACAATCTCATAATCTAGGTCGTCCCGTAGCCACCTTAGTTGATCTAAGTCAATCGTATCTGTAAAACACACTGAGTTTTGAGTTAAATAATCGAATCCACATAGCATTCCCCATTGAGGGAAAATATAATATTCTTTTTCTCCCCTTTCTTTATTTTGAAGGGCTTCTTCCGCCATTTTTTCGATAGCATTTGAATATAATTGATTGAAATTAGTGTCGATCCTTGCAATTGATTTCGCCCTTGCCTCTATTTGACTTTCCCTTGTCATAAATATTGTAAGAGTTAACACAAGTCCTAATCCCAAGCATATATTTACGTATTGATTGCTGTTAAAATACTCGAAAATTACCGCTATGGACAATCCTAAAATGATATACATTATGAACATCATAGGCACAAAATGCTGACCTTGCATTCTTGTTGCCAAAATGACACAACATAATAAGTAACAGCACACACTCATATAAAATGCTATTATTACATATATTTTATTCTTATCTACCCTTGCACCATTTATTCTATAAATCCAGACTGCAGTAATTGAAGTTACCACTGTTAATAACGGAACGATCACCAATCCATGTCCGAAATTTTCTCGAATCACCAAATACTCTAATGATGAATGTAACAATACCTGTTTTAAGTACTCCACTATCAGTTTTATTCTTGTATATAGCCCTCCCTCAGTTCCGCTTACATTCAACCCTTGAAAATACCAATCGTATTTTTTTAATACAAACACACCTAACAAAAGCCCCCCCAGAGCGCCGGCACACAACATCAATACGGACACTACTCGTCGTCTCTTGTCTATATATTTCTGCAATGTATAAATAACATATAACATTCCGATAACTAAGATTGTTATTCCGCCTTGAGCTAGTCTTCTTTGCAATTCATTAATAGAACTAATCTGGCATAGGAGCATACCGCTGTATCCTAAAATATATGGTAATGTGCCATAGGCATATCCAACAATAAAGACCACTGAATTTTCGAAAGTTCTCTTTTTATTACTAAGTATGCTAACAAATATAACAATTAACATTGCCCCTGGTAGAAAAAAAAGGAAATTGAAGTAGTCGTAAAACGCAAGTCCTCCATATAACCCGCACCTTAATAATAACAATAAATTCTCATTATCATTCTTCCATTTAATTAATCCATAGCACATAGCTAAGAACAGAGCCACTCCTGGGAGTTCAATATAATACTGTGTAAAGTATGTTCCAATAACATTGGGACTTAACGTAATGAGTAAACAAATAGCCACCGATAACTTCTTTTTGACATTCAGCCTATCAAAAATTTTATAAATAATAACAACCGCCAAGGCACTATAAACACTGTTTACAACACGCAGTTGCATAACACTGGTTGTTCCAGTAATTAATATTGAAAAATAGCTTCCTATCATTGTTAGTGTGCCATGATAAGCCTGCCCCAATAGCGGTATTCCGATATATGGTAGTGTCCAACTCCCTGTTAGAGAATTGGGATTTACCAATTTCGTAGCCAAATAATCAGGATTTACAGCATCTAAATATAAGCCAATATTATCTCCAAACTTCAATATAGAGATGATATTAATACATACAACTGCAACAAAAATAATAATTGCAGTATTCTTATCATCCGCAATCTTCTTAACCATTTGCACCTTCCTCATTATCATGAATAATCATCCCAAAACTTTGACTTGTCTCCAAATCTCCATTCCTCAAGCATCATACACAAAGCATGATACACAGGAAGGTGTAATTCTTGAACCATATAAGTCTCTGTTTCTGGTACTTGAATCATCACATCCGCATATTCTTTGATTTTTCCACCTTTTGCCCCTGTTAAGCCTATCACTTTCATTCCAAGCGCCTTAGCAACTACTGCAGCGCTGATGACATTCTTACTATTTCCAGATGTGGAGATACCTAGGAATGCATCTCCTTTTCGTCCATATCCATATAATTGTTGCGCAAAAGTACCATATCCATCAACATCATTGATATACGCCGTAGTAAGTGCTTCATGTGTAGTCAATGCAATAGCCATCAATGACTTTTCAAGATTATTAGATAGTTCCTTACCAATTTCAGGATCAACACTAATTAATTTTTCTTCAAATTCAGAATCAACTTTTCTAGGAATTTTGAAACGTTTCATTAATTCACCAACTATATGTTCTGAATCTGCCGCAGAGCCACCATTACCCGCAACTAATAATTTTCCATCTCTTTCATATGTTTCTTTTAAAACTAAATACGCATTCCAGATTTCTTCACGGCACACAGATAACTGAGGATATCTCTGAATTAATGTATCTAAATGTTCTAATACTTTTGTATCCATACCTTCTCCTAACAAACATACGCCAAAATGTTACACTGTTACTATTAACTTAACTTCAAAATCAATTGAACGGCTTCTAATAAATTACTTACTGAATAATCCTGGCCAAATTCTTCTTGCCCAATTAGAACTGTCTTACATCCAGCATTTTTTCCAGCCAAGATATCCGCCTTACCGTCGCCAATCATCCACGATTTTGATAGGTCAATATTGTACTTCTCTTTTTCTGCAAGCAGCATGCCAGGCTTCGGTTTTCTACAATCACACTCAAACTTTAATTCCGGAATTTCTCCTTCAAAGCCACTATCCGGATGATGTGGACAATAAATAATATCATCCACATAAGCCCCGTCATTGCCTAATAATGTTTGCATTTTATTATGAATTTCTTCCAGTTCAGAATAAGTCACTTCACCTCTTGCAATTACCGGCTGATTTGTCGCAACAATTGCTAAGTAACTAGAAGTATTTATCTTGCGTATAGCCTCAGATGCATCTGGCATCAATTCAAACTCATCAATATTCCGTAAGAAGCCAACGTATTTGTTAATTGTTCCATCACGATCCAAAAATATAGCCTTCTGTGGTCGTGCTAGATTTCTGGACCTGATCACGCCTGTCTCGAAATCTTCGCAAACACTTTTGAATCTTTCTGGAGTCCCCATGTCCTTTACATACTCTGGGCTGTCATAACAAACCATATTTCCCTGACCAGCTAACGGTTTTAATAAATCCCTATCAAGATCTATTTTCGCTTTATCAATACCCTGTTCTAACAGTTTTGGTGATATTACGTGTAAGCCTGCATTTACACGATTCTTATAAAACTCAGGTCTTTCATCCTCTTTCGTTAACCACTTCTCTACTATTCCATTTCCATCAGCTACAATGAGCCCACTATCGTATGGGTGGCTATTCGGATGAGTAAACAGTGTTGCTAATGCACCTTTCTCTTTGTGATAGTTTACAAATCGATTAAAATCAATATCAAACATTGCATCTGCATTTAGGAGCATAAAATCTTCGGTAAGTTTTTCCTTTACCTTAAACAAAGCACCAGCATTTCCTAATGGTTCTGGTTCGACATAGTATTCGATATTTACACCAAACTTACTACCATCTCCGAAGTAATCCATTATGATATTACCCAAATGAGAAACCGTAATTAGAATATCTTTAAAGCCTTGTTCCTTTAGCGACATAATTTCGTGTTCTAGAACCGGCTTATCTCCTATTTTAATCATTGGCTTTGGAATATCCGATGCGATACTTGAAATTCGGGTACCTTTTCCACCCGCCATTATTACTGTTTTCATTTTTGCTCCATCCTCTACGCGCCATAAAAGGCATTATTTTCAATCACTAATTGGAATATAAGATTCCGGTGTATAGTGTATGACTCTCGTTCCACCATTTTCGAACTCAAATGGTACATACAATAAATCTTTCATCTCATGAATAACATTTTCTTTATGCTCGGGATCTACGTAGAACACGAGAAATCCACCGCCACCAGCGCCAAGAAGTTTTCCACCTAAAGCCCCTGCTCTAATTCCACGAGCATATAAATCATCAATGCTGTTAGTGGACACAGCAGCACTTGTTGACCGTTTTAATTTCCATGTATGATCTAATAAGCGGCCAAATTCATCAAGTGATACATGCTTATCTGTAAGAACTTTTTCCGCCTCATCGACAAGTTGAAGCATTTCAGTTAACTGCGCTGTTTTATCCTGGTTTGACTTCTTTGCCTCCTTCTGAACATCTGATGAGAATCTTGTAAATCCAGTAAAGAACATAACCAGATTGTCATTCAGCTGTTTCTTACGTTCCGGCGAAATAATAATTGGAAGTACCTCATAAGATCCATTTGAGAAATTAATCCTATTAAGTCCACCAAATGAAGCTGCAATTTGATCCTGCCAACCACCAGCTTCATCACATAAAACTCTCTCCAAATAGATTGCGTCATCTGCTAGTTTTTTCTTATCAGCATACTTTCCTTTTAATGAATAAAAGGCTGATAGCATTCCGACTGCAAACGAACTACTTGTTCCAAGTCCAGATCTTGCAGGCAAGTCCGCTTCGTATGTAAGACGAATCTCATGCATATCCAAATACTTCATTGCCTCACGAATTGCCGGATGAACAATTTCATTAACATCCGTCACTCTTTCCATTTTTGAATAGGCAAGTTCTGTTGAATAATCAAAGAATCGTGGAAGATGTCTAACATTGACATAGCAATATTTATCAAACGTTGTTGAAATTACAGATCCGCCATGTTCGTTAAAGAATGATGGCATATCAGTCCCTCCACCAAAGAAGGACATTCTAAATGGTGTCTTTGTAATAATCATTAATGCTTCTCCTACTTATTAGATGGATCTAAATCAAGTCTAAGAACCCGCTCTGCTTCTTCGTATGTAAAATATTTCTTTATAAATTTTTCTCCTGCATCGGACATTTTTTTCAACATGTCATAGTTTTCATATAAATCTATGATTGCTCTAGCCATTTCATTTGCATCATCCTCAACTATCATATTTCCCATTGTGTCATCAAGGCCCTCAGCACCTATACTTGTTGTAATAAGAGGTATCTGGAAGTAAGCTGCTTCCACAACTTTTCCCTTTACACCCGCTCCTACACGAAGTGGCACAATAGACATACGACACTTTCTATACATTTCTTCAAGTTTTTCGTCAGACACAAATCCAAGAATTTTAATATTACTGTTTTCTAAGTTTTTGATTTCTTCAGGCACCTTACTACCCATGACATAAAAAATCATATCTGGATATTTCTTTACTACCTGTGGGAAAACACTATTTGCGAACCATAAAACAGCATCTTTATTAGGCGGATGACCAAAACCACCAACAAACATAATATCTTTTCGTCTATCAAAATTCTTTTCGATATTTTCCAATTTCTTGTCATACATATATGCAGGAATGCCTCTTATTACCTTTCCAGGCAATGCTTCTTGCATCAGTTTTTCTTCATATGAACCAACTACATGCCCCACATCAGCCTTCGTAAACAGTTCATATTCAATCTTCTTCCACTTCTCTGACTCTTTCAACTTTGCTGGATCATGCGTAAGTTCATATTCACGATATTCTCTAATATGATGTAAATCATGTGCATAATAGAAGATTTTAGCATTAGTATATTCCTTCATAATATCAATATATTTAATTGAAATATGAGGTCTCTGCAAATATACATAATCAAAATATTTGCCATTTTCTTTAATCCAATCCTTCCAATGTTCTGAATAGTATCTTCCATACAGAACTTCAATGCCTAACTGATTCAATTCAGTTGTATATGGCTGTGAGCAATTAAAATTATCGCCAATAAAAGTCACCTTCATTCCCATTCTCACGAATAACTGAAGATACATAAAGGTAGTTTTGCCACCAGCATCTTTATCATGTTCTGGGACATAATGATCAACAACAAGAATATGCTTTTTATTTCTACTTCTATCTTTCGCTAAGAACAGTTCCTCAGCATTAGGGAAGTTTTCTTTTTCAAGAACATCTTTCCACTTCTTATGGAATTTACTTTGGTTAACTACCTGGTACTTCTTCACTCCAGCATTTACATCTGTTCCATTTGATACACCCTCAAAATGAACTACCTTTGACAAAGGCTGATACATGACTTTACAGCCATGTTTTCTAACCTCCATTGCAAGATCTGAATCTTCGCAATAAGCAGGAGCAAATGTTTCATCAAACCCACCTATTTCATTCCATAATGATGTTCTAATCATTATAGCTGCACCTGAAATATAATCTGTTTCTCTTACATAATTAAACTCTGGATTAAGCGGGCTCTGTTGGTTACCAAAGTTCCATGCAGATGCATCTTTCCATAAAATCCCCCCTGCTTCTTGTAATGAACCATCCGGATAAAGAAGCATTGATCCAACCATACCTATTTTCTCATCACTCTCAATCAATTCTATCAATGATGAAAGCCACTTATCTTGTACCTGCGTATCATTGTTTAAAAAGAATATATATTTTCCCCTTGCTTTTGAAGCAGCTAGATTACAGTTTTTCAAAAATCTGAGATTTTCTGGAGTTTTTGAAACAACAATATTTTTTATAATTTTACTGACATCTTTAGTAATATCCGTCGAACAATCATCGGCCAAAATCACCTCATAGTTAATACCTTGTGTATGTTTGGTAATAGACTTTATACAGTTGTATGTATAGTAAAACTGATTGTAAACTGGAATTACAATTGAGACATCAACATCTTCATACTTAGGTAATACAATAGGTTTGAAATCAGCGACGGTCGTACAACCTTTCAGTTCTGGCTCAAGATCTACCGAGATTCTTACAATATCACTACCCGCACCAGTAGTAGCCATATCTAGTCGAGCTTCCATCATTGCACCATCTTCAGTTCTCATGTAATGTAGAGTCCGTTTAATTCTTGATGGAGTACATTTTTTCAACATATAAACTGGATGTTTCGCAAACTTTTTTGCTGTCTTTGCAACAAATTTTCTTTTACTTCCTGGAGGAATCATTTTATCCTTCGCTCCCCACCATTTATATATAATACGTCCAGCTTTTGAATGTTTAACATTTTCAAAATCCCGTTCAACTTGAAGAAGTTGCTCAATGTGACTGTTTTTGTTGCTTATTTGTTCTTTAAGTTCTTCTACGGTATTTTGTAAATTATTATTTTCGTCCTTAATATCACTTATTTCTTGCTGTAATTTTTCGTTTTTATCCTCAAACTCTAGTAATTCTCTATATATCACCTGATGTACGTTCGCCAATTCATCAATCTGCTGTTCTCGTTCAGCAAATTCCTTTAATTGTTCCGGATTTGCTCTGTACTTCTGCTTTAATATATTAAAATTAGTAAGCAACATATTTAGCAGTTGAGCATCACCCGTGGCCTTACTCTCGATTCCAAAATACGTCTCAAGATATGATGCATATACATCAAAATCAACATCATCCATCCAACATTTTATTATTATTCTCTCAAAGCTTGACTTTATCTTAGTTGCAAAAACCAC
Source organism: uncultured Lachnospiraceae bacterium (assembly GCA_900314445.1). Taxonomy (GTDB): domain Bacteria; phylum Bacillota; class Clostridia; order Lachnospirales; family Lachnospiraceae; genus Eubacterium_Q. Next base: position 46,318 of record OMVA01000094.1, read on the forward strand.
CTCTTTGGACAAATAAACATCATTATTATACTTTTGAATTGGAAATACTTGGATTTTCTCCCCGTTCTCAGTCATACACTCCTGTAATTTTACAATAGTCGGTCTTTCAAGTATCATTTTCCAATACGCTTTACTAACACCATGTTTTCTAACCACAAAGTCAAAAGTATAAACCTTATCCACACCTTCAGCGACGGATTGTATTTCTTCAACCTCTCCGTTTTCATACTCTACGTACAGATAACTTTTACAAAACTGTCCCATATATATATTAACCTCTAATAATATCAATTAATTCATCATACAACTCTATATTTCTCGCAACATTTTTCTTCACTTCATCTTCATATGGATATTTTTTTTCAGCCAGGAACATAATCACTCTAGATTCAATCGCCTCTACATCATAAACGATATCTTTTGTAGCCCCCAGTTGTTTTAGAATGCCGTCCAATTTACTAACCGTTCCTGAATACATATCAACCAGTACCCCAGGGACAAAGTTCACCGCCGCAGTAAGATAACCATGCAGACTCGTTCCTATATATAACGAGCTCTCAGCAATTGTTTTATAGATTTCTTGAACGCTTTTTCCTTCTACTAATACGCATATATCACTACCTAATCTTTCATATATTTTTTTTGCAATTAGATAGTCCCCATGTGTTTCGTTTATCGACAGCAATTCTATTTTTTTTCCTGTTTTTTTGGATATATTACCAAGAATCGTAATCAACTCTTCCAATTGAAAATTAGTGCCATACTGAACCACAATATTTTCATTTCTTTGATTGATATAAGGAAAAATCTCTTTCAAATCCCATAAATTATCAACAGAATTCTTCACTGTCGGCACGTACTTATTTAATCTTCTATATGTATATTCATCTCTCACTGAAATATATGAAGCATCAGCAAGCGCCTTCTGTATTATTTCACCTTGCTTTTCTGTGAAATCATATGCAGCACCGACTCCGTATACTATATATGGAATCTTATAACTCTTCGAAAACTCTATTGGTTTTCTCCATATTTCCCCACCTTTATAAGCAAAATCAACGCCAGCATCATCAGTAAATGCTATAGCATTGAAGTTCAACATCTCGCCTCCACCAATTACAATAACATCTATCCCAACATTCTTTTCAACATCATCAAACTCATTATACGAATAAACTTTCTGCCCATCCGCAAAGGAAAAAGTACTAACTTGAGGAGAAAACAGATATAATTCATAATCTATTTTTCTTTTATTAAGTTCATATTTAAGAGCTACTGGAAACAAAACATCCCCATAACTCTTAACATCAAATGCGCCAAATTGAGCAATTTTAATTTTATGCATTATTATTCACACTCTATTTTGCAATTTAATTGTACTAGTCCATACGTTCCTTTGGTTGAATCAGAAACTATAAATTCTTTTACTCCACTCATTATATCCAATGCATTTCCTTCGGAATCTCTAATTCCAATATCCAATAGATACTTTCCTTTTAGCAATGTTAAACACGGAAATCCAAATGAAAATTCTCCTGATCCAGAAATTTCGTACGCTTTGCCATCACATGCAAGGCTACTAAATCCATACACATGGACATTATCATCTCTAAAAATCCCCAAACGAAAATCGACCAATGTCTTTTTCATACATTCATATTTAACTCGAACTGTCATTTGTTCATCTGAATTTATTATATATGACTCATTTCCATCCCTGTTATATAATCTAATATCGGTAATTATAACTTCTTCATTTCCAGTTCTTATCACACCACTATTACAAGGAAATTTGATAGACTCTCTCTTTTTTCGCTTACGTTCTTCTTCTTTTTTCTTAGAATCCAATTCTTTTTGAATCTGCTCGTTTTCAATACCTTTCTTCTCTTCCTCCGCCCTCTTCCGTGACTCCTGCTCCCAGCGTTGCTTTTCCTCTTCTTGAATTCGTATTTTCTCCTGCTTAGACTTTTCCTGCTGAATAGCATATTCCTGTTCTGCTCTCTCAAGTCGAGAAAACTCCATTGACTCTAAATAATGTCCTGTAACATCTCGTGGTGAACCATCTTCTTTGACTAATCCATTATCAATCCATATTGCTCGATCGCAGATTTTATCAATTTGACCAAGTGAGTGAGACACGATGACAATAGTTGTTCCACTACGCTTAATATCACGTAGCTTTTGAAAACATTTCTCCTGAAAATTGACATCTCCCACCGCAAGAATTTCATCTATAAGCAATACATCCGCCGACACACTAATCGCCACAGAGAACGCTAAACGCATATACATTCCAGAAGAATATGTTCTTACTGGATTGTCAATGTATTCTTCTAATTCTGAGAAACGAATAATATCGTCTAAACGTTCATCAATTTCCTTTTTACTTAATCCAAATATTGACGCATTAATATAAATATTCTCACGTCCAGTCATATCTTCATGGAATCCAGCACCTAATTCAATCAAACTAGATACTTTTCCCTTGATTGCAACTGTACCTTCATTCGGATAAATTATTCTATTTAACAGTTTCAAGGTTGTACTCTTTCCACAACCATTTTTACCGATTAAACCAACGGCTTCTCCCTTTTTGATATCAAAAGAGATTCCGTTTAACACCCAACGCTCTTCAAATTTATTACGATCGGCAAAAATCAAGCGTTCCTTCAGCATATGTCCTTTGTCAAAGTATACTTTGAACTTCTTTTTTAAATTTCTTACTTCAATTGCATTTTCAGAATTCATTACAATTCCTCCGCAAAGTTTTTCTCTAATTTTTTGAATACAATAGATCCGATAAACAGAATTACAATTGCTAAAATCACTGCATAAACAAACGTTCCCGCATTAGGAAGTTCTCTGTAATACAGAATTTTCTGATATGTCTGAACGACAGGTGTCATTGGGTTGAAGTTAAACAGGCCTCTTAATTTTTCAGGAATCATTTCAACTGAGTACATGATTGGTGTTAAATAAATCCAAGCCATCATAATTACACCAGTGATATGCTCCATATCACGGAAGTATACCGTCAAAGCTGAAACAATCATCGAAAATCCTAATGCCATAAAATACTCAACCAACATAATTGGTGGCAAGAACAATAATGCGACTGGATTAAAGCCTAATCCCGACACTAATATCGCTGCAAATATCATTACAAAGCAAAAGAGCATGTTTACAAAAGCGCTTGTTACAAAAGAAATTGGCAATACTTCTCTTGGGAAATATATCTTCTTTACCATCTCCGACTGATTTTTGATACATGTCGTACCACCTTGTACTGCTGTACTGAAAAAAATCCATGGAATCATTCCACAAACCAGATACACATAAAACTTCTCAATTCCAGTTCTCATGATTGTTGAGAAAACAAATGAATAGACAATAATCTGGCACAATGGATTAATAAATGTCCATAAAAAACCAAGGACAGATGCCTTATATCTTCCTCTTAAGTCTCTTCTTACAAGACTCGCAATCATCTCACGATATTCGTATATTTCTCTTAGATTAATCATTGCTGCAAGCTCCTATTGAGTAAATTTTTGAAACCCCTCCAGCGATATCGCCCCAGTTATAACGCTTTTCTATGTATTTCCTACCAACTTCTCCCAAAATATGAAGTTCGTCTTTTCTTAGGTAGGCCTCATACATCTGATTCTTTAATGACTCTGCGTCATTTACTTTACAAATAAATCCATTATTAACATTTACAATTTCTTTGAATGCAGGTATGTCAGTGACAATTGCCGGCTTCTCGTGAGCATAAGTCAGTTGCAACACACCACTTTGGTATACATCTCTATACGGAAGCACACACACATCGGCACTTCCATAATAGTTATCAATTTCTTCATCCGGAATAAACTTGATATCTTGTCTTATAAACGGTTCAAGACCATACTCAAGAATGATTTTCTTATAATCATCATAGTCGGCTTTCCATTCTTTTCCGGCTAGTACCAATTTAACTCTATTCTTAAGTTCTGGGCGTTCTTTGAGTAACTGTCCATATGCCGTCAACAAGACATCTACGCCTTTAACCTTTTTGATCTGGCCAAAAAACAAATAGATGAACTCGTTGTCACTAAGACCTAATGCTTTCCTTGCTTTTTCCTTTGTAACTACCTTTGAATAGTCAAGGAAATGTCCGTGCGGAATTACCGCAATCTCATGTTTATTTTTAGGAAATTCCTTTTTGAATCTATCTTTATTCGCATCTGTTTGAACAATTATTTCGTCCACTAACTGATAGATTCGTTTGTAACACTTATAATCATAAAACTTTTGATTAAAGGGAAGAATATCGTGGACTGTCATTACAACTTTAATATTCTTTCTTTTCAACTTTTTGATAATCATCAAATCAACGGGAGAAAAGATAATCCATTGAAGATGTATCACATCGTATTTGTAATTTTCTATAAGACTAAAAATCTTATTAAAGGACTGGATGTAGTTCTTTAATTTGTTGAATTTTGATACGTTTTTCTCTGCTGTGTTAAACAGATTAAATCGCTTAAAATTCGTATTTTCTTTTTCCTGTTTAAAATCCATTGCCACTTCAATGTCAATTCCCAACTCTTGCAAGGCTTTGGCAAGGCTAAAGGTGTACTTATAAGTAACCTTGGCAATTTGATCTACTAGTAATACCTTCATGGCATTATCGTACCTTTCACCTTAGAAAAATCACTTGTCCAAAAAACAATTCTCATACTTTTCGACAATGTAATCCCAATTGTATTCTGACAGAATTCTGTTTCGTGCTTTTGCTGCATATTCTCTTAATTCTGTTGCATTTACAGAATCCATTTTTTCAATTACTGCAGAGAGATTTCCTTCTTCTTTTGTCCAATATACTGCAGCATCCTGGCATACTTCTTCATTGAATCCTACTTTCAACGCCAGAGTTAACTGAGTTGATCCCAGAGCCTCTAAAAGGCTTGGGTTTGTTCCGCCTACTTCATGTCCATGGAAATAACCATAGGCATTCTCGCGAATTTTCTTAAGTAGTTCCTGGTTGTATACAGTTCCAACGAACTTAATTCGAGCATCTTGACGGATGTCATACTTCTGTTCCAATTGCTGATACAAACTCTCATTTGGTGTAGTAATAATAACTAAATCCTTATTTGTTGATGAGCGCCTAAACTCTTTGATCATCGTTTCGAAATTGTTTTCTGGAACGAATCGGCCGACAATCAGGTAATAATTGTTTGGCTTTACTTTATGTTCTGATAACCAGTCTACATATTCCTTAGACGAGTCTGAAAGTTTCGACTTTTCTACCTCTGCTCCATAAGCAATAAAAGTGGTCTGCGGATCATATTTTGCATAATCCTCATGAATATACTTTTCAATATTCTTGGAATCGCAAATAAGCAAATCCGCGTCTTTAACCATAAGTTTCTCAGACAACTTCCAATACTTACGGACAAAGTAATTCCATTTGGCTCTCTTCCATTCATGGCCATCTGGATTTACATAGACCTTTCCGCCAAGAAAATGTATTCTTCTCGTGAAATATTTCATGAAAGGTCCAATGCGACAGGCCAGGATGTAAAAGATTGGCTTCTCAATTTCTTTATGTTTCTTGCAATAAGAAATTGCATATTGCAAAGCAAGTAGGTCGTAGACAATTGCCTGTGCCGCTCCAATATTAGGAACATTTATGTCATAGCAATAGGCATTGTTATACATGAACTTCTTTGTGTCTTTCGCCTTACAGGCGACATGATATACAATATCTTTTGACTTTCTATATTCAGTTAATTTATCAACAAAGGTTTCAAATCCACCATACTTGGCAGGAATACCTTTGGATCCAACTATAAATATATGTTGTGTATTCATATTAAGCCCTATCTTCATTCATTTTTTTCACTACACAAAGGTTATTAATTATATCACAAACGCCTCTATCCGTCATCTTTCCGGCATTTAACGAAGGCACACCTAACCATTGAAATTATACACACAATACAGCTTACGTTGTAGCACCGATTTTGCTACAAATTAAACTCGTTGTATGTAACTATCCCTTCTCTCTCCAAGATAAGTTGATTATCCGCATTATTGTTGAAAAAGATTAGCATTATTCTATGGATTGTAATAAACTTTATGGGAAGGCGTTTGAGCATGCAAAACTCATTTGCCAGATATTTGGAAAACGGGGAATCTTATATGACCAAGACAATGGGCATGAAGCAAGTTAAGAAAGTTGCTTTGTTTATCTTCTATGCCATTATTCTATGGCTCACAATTTATCGAATCGTAATTCAGGCGAATTATCCTTACTATTTTTTAGTCGATGCCGGGGCGGACGACCAGCTGATGGTTTATGAGACGTCTAGTATTTTGCAGGGGAACTGGTTAAGCAGTTTATAAAAATTGGGGCTGTGAAATAATCAGTCCATGAAAAAAAAAGAGAAGTAATAGCTGGAAACAGC
>OMVA01000042.1 GCA_900314445.1 uncultured Lachnospiraceae bacterium
GTATTTTCCGTCGTGTAATCTGGTTTTTTTCTTCCCGATTCATGAAATTCCTCCGATCCATTTTTAAGCGAATTGAGGCAGGTGGATTTTCCGGAACCGGATTCGTCCATGATCGCGACATATTCGCCTGCCTCAACCTTAAAGCTAAGGTCTAAAAGTGCCTCAACCTGGGTGGCACTTCACCGGGATTTGTAGATTTTTAACGGCCAGTAACGGCCTTTGATTCGTTCGTTATTGGCTGTCTGTTGTTGATTTAGAAACTGACCCATGGGTGTGCGGACATTTTCTTGGACTGCCTAAGTAACAAGTATCCCAACCATTATATCTTTCATGATTTCGGCCAATGGCTTCACTGGGTCTGGGGATATTCGAAGTAACTTTCACCTGTACAGGAACATAATTCGGATTAGCACTCTCATCAACTCCAATGGCAAAAAATATCTAGGAAGCAGACACATTTACCGCCATCAAAAAAAGGAAAAGATTTGAAATGACATGCAAGACATCCCTTGAAATTTTAAATTTCTTTCTCTTTTCTTCTGTTTCCATTATTCCCCCATATTAATTAAAGGTATCCAGTGCCTTCTCCAGTCTCTCTCTTGCCTTATCAATGACATCCTTATCTTGGGTTGCCATGGCACCTTCAAACTTATTGATTTCCAGTTCCAGAGCCTGACGATCCTGGCCAAGCAGTTCTTCATAAAGACGTTCTGCCTTTAACATAATAAGTTTATTTTCCTCCCACTCCCGAGGTGAAATCTTCAGGTAGGAAAGTTCCCGGAAACGTGCTTCAATTTCTTCATCTGTCATTTCCGTATACTGGCCCTTAATAATCTGCTTCTTGCTTACGCCAGTGGAATTAACCTTTACAACTACCTCCAGAATGGAATTAATATCATAGGTATATGTTACATCCACAGATTCTTTACCTGCTTTGGCCTTTGGCACATCCACCTCCAAAGTACCCAGTTCCAGGTTGAAATCAGCCATTCTGCTTTCGCCCTGAAGTACACGAATCTCAATCTTATCCTGATTATCTCTCACCGTGTAGAAGGTTTTTGTACGGCTGGCAGGAATGATCGTATTTCTTTCCAGAATCGGACAATAATGTCCCCCTTCCTTGAAGCCCATATCCGTATCCACCACCACATCCGTTCCCATGGTGAAAGGACACACATCCGTTAAGATAACTTCCTTAATGGATTCCACTCTTTCCTTCATGGCGCCCTCTAAAGCCGCTCCCAAAGCAACTGCTTCATCTGGATTAATGGTAGTATCTGGGAAGATATGGAAGGTCTTGCTGACAAAGGTTCTGACGCCGGAATACTTTGTGGCACCGCCCACCAGCACCACCTTATCAATATCTGTAATCTTTAATTTTGCATCGCTAAGTGCTTTCTTAATCGGAAGACGAATACGGTCATAAAGAGACTCGCAGGCTTTCTCATAGGAAGCATAGGTAATTTCTGTATCGTACTGCTTTTCACCAATGACACATTTCACATGGGCCGCTCCACTATCAGAAAGTTCCACCTTACAAGACTCAGCCGCCTTCCAGATTAAGGACTTTTCCCTTGGACTTAATGTTTCTGGGTTCAGTTCTTCATTCTTTTTAAAAAACATATCCTCAATTACTTTGGTAAAGTCTTCACCACCCAGATAATTATCGCCTGCCACAGCACGCACTTCCAGAATCGGAGCAAAATAATCCAGGATAGAAATATCAAAGGTACCACCACCCAGATCAAAAACCAGATTTTTTGCGTGTCCCGTCTCATTGTAAAGACCATAGGCAATGGCAGCAGCTGTCGGCTCATTGATAATTCTTTCCACCTTAAAGCCCGCCAGTTCCCCTGCTCGCTTGGTTGCCTTTCGACGCATGTCGTTGAAATATGCAGGAACAGAAATCACCGCCTCTGTTACAGGCTGGCCAAGATAGGCTTCTGCATCTTCCTTCAGACTTCTCAGCACAAGAGAAGAAAGTTCCTCTGCTGTGAACTCCTTCTGACCCAGCTGATATTTTTTCGCGCTACCCATATCTCTCTTAAAGACCGCAGCACTGGACTCGGGATAAAGACGCAGTCTCTCCTGAGCAGTTCTTCCCACATACACCGTTCCATCTTCATCAATACTTACGATGGATGGTGTCAGTTTCTCCCCTAGTCTGTTCGGTATTACCTTAGGTCCCTGGTCTGTGTAGTATGCAATTAAGCTGTTTGTAGTTCCTAAATCAATTCCAACAATCATGAAAACTCTCCTAGTGTTACAAATTACGCCAAGTCCATTTGCCGAGATTCTTGCAAATGAACTTGGCTTCTGTTTTTATTTATTGCATTGCTCCCAGAGCGCGGAGGGCAACAAACTCTTCCACGTCATCTGGAGCCAGCACCATTGCCTGCTGATAATTGGCAATCGCTGCCGGAATATCTCCCTCCAGCTCCTTGAAAATTCCCTGAGCCAGGAAGGTATCATAGCACTGATAGTGTGTACAGAAATTACAGAAAATGCAATTATGAGCGCAGTTCAGTGTATTATATGCACCATTTACATCTCCTATAAAGTAAAGCAACTGACCGATGATATTGCAACGAATGGCTGCTTCTCTTTGATCTGCCATGTATTCATTTAATGTACCAAAGGTTTCCACACATAAATCCAGCGCATATCTGGCCTGCTTCTCCGCTTCCTTATGCTTACCAATTCTGTGCAGAGCATTGCAGTAGTACTTAAAGATATTCATACAGAAGGATACATCAGACTTGATATCTGTGAGATCTAATGACATCTTAAAGAACTTGGCTGCATTTTTGAAATCTCTCTTTGTAAAGAGATAGTATTCACCAAACTTCTCATAAATATGAGCATAGGTCGGATACTTGCTGCTATCCTTATTCCCCAGGGTCTTCACTTCCAGAAGATTCATCTTAATATCATTCTTCAGAATGGTCTGATTCAGTTCGGACTCAAAGTAAGCCACTGCATTATTGTCCCCTGCAATGGTTGCATGATTAATGGCAACAAATAACTTATCTATAAGCCCCGTTGGACTTCCAATTCTCTTTTCTCCGTAGAAATCAGCTGCCATCTGTTTATAGGTCTGATTTTCCAGCTGCAGGGCATTGGCATAATCTCTCTTCTTTAAGTAAATGCGAATGAGTTTTTCATCAGACTCCTCATCCCTGCCATAGATACGATTGTACTCATTTACATAGAAAATTGCTTCATCCAGCTGACCAACTGTTTCCAGTGAACGAATGATATTGTTGTAAGGCGCTGCTGTCTCTCCCTCTGGAGAAAGTTCAATGGCCTTCTTCAGGCACTCAACGGACTTCGCATAATTCTTCATATCATAGTAGCACTTACCCATAAGGTTATATGCATACAGATCTTCTTCATCCAGTTCCAAAGCTTTTTCTGCATCTGCAATGGCCTTGGCAGGTTCCCCACCACCATAATAGATAAAGCCTCTTTCCAGATAGTAGTATGGCTCCTCTTCCTGTTCCAGCTGCTTTGTGGCATAGTACTCAGCATTGCGGTAAAGCTGCCAGTCCAGTCTGTCGTAGTTAGCATAAAACTTCTGCATGTTCAGCTTCATCAGACGGTGATTAATCTCTGGATACTCAGGATCCATTTCCAGAACTTTAAGGAAAAGTCTGATAGCTTCATCCCGGTCCCCACTACGGCATCTTCTCTTTAAATATTCAGCGTATTCAAAGTAAGCCTTTGGATAATCTGGATAATAGAGAATAACCTGTCGATAGGTATCATCTGCAGGAATTCTCTTAACTTCCTCAAGATCTGTTTTGAAAAAGAGCATGGACCAGGACTTGGGATCTGCCTCCAGTCCCTTATTCATATAGAACTCAGCCTTATCCAAACAGAAACGTCTGCCCTCAGCATCCTTATAGTTCAAATAGAAGTATGCTGCATCCGTATAGACCGTCTCCAGATAATCCATGGCGTCACATGGATTTACCTCCGAGTTATTTTGAATCTTCTCATAAATTTCCTGATATAAGTGGTCAGCCCTTACTTTATCCTGCTTTTCATAGCTTGCATCCTTAAGGATTCTTGCTTCCACAAGACGAAGCATAGCCGAATCAAGTCCCGCCTCCTTACCAGCTTCAATAATCTTCATGGCATCATCATAGCGGTCATAGAGGCCAAATACATCTGCCGCATAGTAGTAAGCCATAGCATAACGATCATACTGCTTAACAATATCATAATAATCATCCAGGACCTGCTGAGCATTTCTAGTTTTATAAGCAGCCTCCTGTCTATGCACCAGTCCCATGAGAGAGTATCTTGGATCATCAATCATCTCTTCCCAGATTGGCATAGCTTCCTTTACTCTGTTCTGTTTATGAAGGAATTTTCCATAGGCCTCTGTACATCTAAAGTAATTATCCTCTCCCTTAGTTGCTGTAGCCACAGACTTCTTAAAGTAGTTTTCCGCCTCCTCTGGTCTTCCCAGTTCAGCCAAAGCAACTGCCACTCTGCTATTACACTGAGCAATTGCCTTTACTCTCTCTAAATCCTTTTCATTTAAAGTGTCCTTACGGGCATTCATATCATCTAAGAGATCAGCCCATTTCATCAAATATGGCAGTGCCTTTTCATACTCGCCCTCATCGTAGTAGCATCTGGCATAAAGTCTTGTGTAGTCATAAAGAACTTCATCATTAACCTGGGCCATATCCAGAACCGAAAGAGCCTTTGGTGTATTCATATTGTTATAGTAAAGGAAGGCAGCGTCCACCTTATCCTTATCTGTAGCACTTCCCTCTGTCAGCTTCTTTTCAAATTCAGCCAAACGTGTGGCAGAAATATTACGAAAAAAAACAATTCCCTCCATATCATTCTGATTAATCGTAAGGGCCGACATAATGACCTTCTCCGCCTCATCATAATTCTTATCCAGCATAAGCAGGCAGAAGCGTCCCTTCTTTGTGGCATTGTAATCCGGATGAACTTCCTCCATCTTGGCAACCACTTCTTCCATCTTTGGACGCAATTCTTCCAGATTTGGAATCTGATCTGCATACTTGCAAATGATCTTGACGGCGTTAATAGACGCAGAGTAATTAACCACACTCAGTCGGTCCAGTGTAGCCACAGCCAGATTGAGAGAATCCTGACTTCTTCCTAAAAGATCCAAAAGCATAATACGGATTCCCAACTCTTCCGGGTTAAAGAGATCCTGCTTCTCAGAAATGTCCATAATATTGGACATACATACAATGCACTTCTGCATATAATCCAGATAAACCTGATCCGGTGTTGTCTGGTTGCTCAGCACATTGTTGTAATAGTCGTTGTAATAGGAAATACCATTATTTACGTCAAAGAGGTATTCATCCACCGGGCAATCATACTTCTGACTTTCATACTGCTTATCCTCCATACCAATATGGATACTTGGAATAAGATCCGCAAACTTCTCTGTATAAATCTCCCTTGGATAAATCTCGTCGTACTCAACAAAATCCCCTTCCTTGATTCTTACTTCCAGGAACTGGTAATAATCCAGTGGGAACTTCTCAAGGAGTGTCTCCTTACGATCAAGGATGGAAAAGGTAGTATCCAGCACCTTCCATGCTGAATTTGGCAGACAAAAATGGCGCATTAAGAAAACCAGTACTGCCTCGCACATATTGTCACAGCTATCCAGATCCCTGCAAATGGGATTTGCAGCCCATTCCTTCCAAAGATTCTCATCACGTCTCTTATCAAAATCAGAGTAAATATCATTCAGTTTCCGGATATGCTCCTTAATGGCAGCATCCACTGCTGGATCCTCAGAAAAAACAGGTCCATCCTGCTTTTTTTCTTCCTCTCCCAGGTCTTCTGACTTGGCATAAGCCATAGCATTTTCAAATGCCTCACGGAGCTTCATAAAGCCTTCCTGATCATCCTCAGGATTTACCCCTAGCAGCTTCGTACGATAAGCATTTACAATGACTTCCTCATCCTTAGTCTGTTCAATCCCCAATACCTCCCACTGTTCTCTTGTCATATGTGTAATCCCCTCGCTTACTGAGCTGCTTCTCCCCATTTTTTACAGTTCATTATTTTCATGCAAATGGACTTGGCTTCCCTTCTGCCAATCTCATTTGCATAACTAGCCTTTATTTTAACATAATTTTGACATGAAACGGAGAAAGTTATTATATTTTTCCTCTTCCTTTTCTTACATTTTCATAAGCTGCTTTTTCAGGCCTGGTAACCATTTGCAGAAGTTTTGCTTTTATGCTATGGTTTGCTTTGGTCAATATAAAAGTACTGGCTTAAGGTAATTCAGCCAGGAAAGCAAGATAGATTTTGAATGGAGAAAATATGAAAGATCAGATCATTCGCGGCATGGCATGCAATAACGAAATTCGTTTTTTTGCCGCATATACAAAAGAAACAGTTGAAACTGCAAAACAGATTCACGGCCTTTCCAAGGTTGCCACTGCAGCTCTGGGAAGAACCCTCACTGCCGGCGGCATGATGGGTGCCATGTGTAAGGACGAAAAGGAAGTTCTTACCATCCAGATTGCGGGAGACGGCCCTCTGAAAAAGGTTACTGTAACAGCAGATGCTCACTCAAACGTGAAGGGACTGGTTTACGATGGCAGGGTTGAAATCGATCCACGTTCCGATGGACATTTAGACGTAGGTGGTGCCGTTGGTCATCACGGTATGCTCACTGTAATTCGTGACTCAGGCTTCGCTGAGCCATATGTGGGTCAGACAGCTCTGGCTTCCGGTGAAATCGGCGACGACCTGACTTACTACTTTGCCGAGAGTGAACAGATTCCTACTTCCGTAGGTGTAGGCGTTCTTGTAAATGCAGATGGTTCTGTTCAGCACGCTGGCGGTTTCATTATTCAGCTTATGCCTTTTGCTTCAGAAGCTACCATCTCTGCTTTGGAAGCATCCCTGGCTAAGTTTTCCAGCGTAACTAACTTCTTCGCTGACGGTAAATCTCCAATCGATATGATTCACGATATCCTGGGGGATGACGTTACCATCGAAGATGAAATCCCTACTCAGTACAAATGTAATTGTAGTAAGGAACGTACAACAAAGGCTCTCATCAGTCTGGGTAAAAAGGAAATTTCTGAGATGATTGCTGACGGAGAGCCAATCACTCTTCATTGTGACTTCTGCAATTCCGATTACACATTCTCCCTGGACGAATTAAAAGATATTCTGGCGCATATGTAATTTAGAATACTAGCTTTACTGGATTATGTTTTTTCACCTAAAAGGGGCTGTGAAAAAATGAGATAATCATTTTTTCCAGCTCCATTTTTATATCATTTTTTGTGAGGTATGCTGTTTCTGGCAAAAATAGAGTATAATGCCCCTTTCCCCAAAAACTACAAACTTTTTTGATTAGGCAGCTTCTTGGAGACGCATCTTTTTATTG
>OMVA01000032.1 GCA_900314445.1 uncultured Lachnospiraceae bacterium
TTATGGAGAACACGGATACTCTCCCTGGAAATACGGATACACTTCTTGAGAATACCGATACTTTATCGGGGGAGAGGCGTGGGGGGCACAGTGCGCCTCCTGAACATGCAAGGCGTAAGCTGACTCGTGAGGAACGTGCCCGCCTTCTTATGCTTATTATTGAGAGATCCAAGAAGAAAGCAGAACTTGCTGGTGTCGACTTTGCGCCAAGAATGACCGTGAAGGCAGGCCTTCTGCCTGAGGAAATGATTACTCAGAATCTTAAGGAGAGGGAAATCATTAGTGTATTTACCAATCTTCTGGATAATGCCATTGAGGCAGCTGCCAGAACAGAGGACAGAAGATTTGTAAAAGCAAGGTTTGATGCGGATTCGCTTCTTATTGAAAATGGTAAGCCAGAGGATAGTCATCCAAAGGAAACAGGATTTACCACATCCAAGATAGAAGACACCTCTCATCATGGTATTGGAACCCAGGTTGTAAGGGGGATTGTGCAGAAAAGATCCCTTCGATTGCGTTACACAGATCTGGGAGACACTTTCCGCACGGAGTTGGTGCTGAAAACCAAGTAATGAATCTGACATTTTAATAGATAATAGTGCTAACGAACGGTTACATGCTGACAGAATTTGAAGAAACTTGATTAAAAAAAGAGTTTCGACAGATTCAAGTGTGTAACCGATTTTTAATAGTTAACGTTAACTGATTATGACATTTAGTAGGAAACATATATAAAAATGTTTGAAAATATATGATTTTTGATAAAAAATTGCAAAAAAAACAAAAAATATGGTATTATTTAATAATAAAATGACTCAATTAGGGTTAAAGGGTATCTATCAATAGACTATGTCGTTATCTTGTGAAGAGGACAGGACAATGAAATTTGGAATTTGTGATGATGAAGTAGAACAGACAAAAGTTGTTCGTGCAATTCTGGAAGACAATAAGTTGGTCCAGGATGATGACACGATTCAGATTTTCACACCAGATGAAATCAACAATGATGTAGAAGAAAAGAATTTCGATTGCGATATTTTAATTACAGATATTTACTATGCTGGTTCAAAGTTTACTGGCATTGATATGGCAAAGAAAATCAATAAAGTATATCCACTTTGCAAAATTGTATTTATTTCCAGCTATGGAGATTTTGCCGAGGATACATATGAAGCAGATCATGTTTACTTCGTACAGAAGAAGAACGTGGATACAATCCTGCCACGTGCAGTAAAGAAAGCCATTCGCGTTCATCAGGAAGAAGCGGTTGAGAAAGTATTCTCCTTCTTCTCAGAAGGTCTGCAGACCTATGTTCGTGTTCGCGACATTCTCTACATCGAGCGTGATGAGAGAAATATCCGAATCGTAACCAAGGATAAGTCATATCCTTGTATCTATTCTCTGGCTAAGGTTATGAAAAAGCTGCAGAACGAAAATCTCGTTCGTGCCAACGGCTCAATCATCGTAAATGTTGCTCACATTAAGAGCATTACAACAGAAGAAATTACCATGACAGATGGTAAGATGACAGAAATCAGTCCAATCTATGCCAGAAAAGTAAAAGATGCTTACATGCAGTGGTGGAAAGAACGTCTCTAAGTTCATTTGAAAAAATAAGGCCCGGTCTCCAAGGAGATCGGACTTTTTTTGTTTTCTTATCTTACATGGAAACGAGGCCAGACTTAAACCACTTCCAGAATGGTATTAACCATCAGGTCGTTCTGTTTTGGCTTCATAAAGCAGAAGCGGATGTAGCGGTCGCTGAGCCCGGGAATGTTATCACATTTACGGATAATCACACCGCGCTGGTTACAGTGATCAGCCACAGTGGAAGAATTTACATCAGGATTCAGGAGCTTACAGAGCATGAAGTTTGCATCTGGCTGAGTCAGCTTAATGGCACGACTTGTGGCCATGGCGGCATAGACCAGATTTCTCTCTGTGTGAATCATGCTGATGGAGTCTTCAATATATTTCTTGTCACTGAGCATTTCTGTTACGGCAATAGCAGAAAGAGTGGCAATGTTGGTATTTGTGGTTGTGATATCAATGACCTGCTTGTAAACCGGATTGTTCATAATGGCATAGGCAAAGCGAAGGCCAGGAACGGCGAAGAACTTGGAAACACTGCGGAGTACAGCTACATTCTCGTGATCCTTTGTAAGAGGAACTGCAGTGTATTTCTTATAGTCGTCCATGAATTCAATATACATTTCGTCGATTACCAGGAAAATACCCAGAGATTCACAGGCTTCCACCAGCATTTCCATATCTTCAGGCTCAATCTTACGAGATGTTGGATTATTTGGATTGGCAATCATGATAAGGCCAATGGAAGAATCCAGTTTGGAAATGAAATCGCTCATGTCCAGGTTGAAATCATTCTCTTCATCCAGCTGATAATGCACGATATCGCAGTTATAGGACTTAAGAACTGCCTGGTATTCAGATGGTCCTGGCAAAAGTACCATGGCTTTCTGTGGTGAAACCAAAGCAGTAAAGAGTCTGATCATATCCGAAGATCCGTTACCAGTAATGACATGCTCCATAGGAACGTCTGCATAGCTGGCTACAGACTGAAGTAACTTATTATGATAGGCTTCTGGGTACTTTACGATGGAACTGATGTTTTCCGCAATGGCACGACGAGCTGTCTCTGGAATGCCAAGTGGGTTTAGATTTGCGTTAAAGAGTACAGTGGCGTACTGCTCGATTCTGAGCTGGTTCTGTGACATGATGAATCTCCCCAAAAGGCGGGTTTCCGCACCCGACTTTTTTCTTTTCATTCATAATTTTATCTGCTATAATATCCTAGTGTTATTTTAGGGTCACTAGCCCTAAAACAACCTTATTTTACAACAGATTAACGGCGTTAGGCAAGTTAAATATGAAGTTAAAAACATGCCACGCATTTTGATTTTGGGAGAGCACATGAAGGCAATTGTTGAGCAGTACGCAAAGGGCGAATTTAGCGTAGATCGTCCGGAAGTTGTCATTTCTGAGACAAGTTTTAATATCAATATCGAAGCAGGAACTGTTTATGAGGATTCCTTCCTGGTTGAGAGCCGTAATAACTATCGCATCAAGGGTATGGTCTATGATTCTCGTTACATGCTTCGTTTCGAATCTCATAGTTTCATAAGCCGGAAGTTTGAAGTCCGGTATTCTTTTGATGCCACCTGTCTGGAAGCTGGTCAGAATTTCCATGGCCACATCAATGTAATCACCGATGGTGGCGAATTCCGTCTGCCATATGTCATTAATATTGTAGAGCCTTGCGTAAAGTATCATGATGAAAGAATCGATGATCTTTTTAAGTTTGCCTCCCTGGCAGAACGCAACTGGAATGATGCCACAAAGCTTTTTGTGGACGATGACTTTAAGCGTACTTTCCTGACAAAGGAAAAGACTCTGGCATCTGCCTACACAAGTCTTCTGGAAAGCCGTTCTGTAGATCAGGCTATGGAAGAATTCTTGGTTCTTGTTTCCAAGAAGAGAACCGTTACTCTCTCTGTGGATCAGGCCAAGATGGACGTGGAAATGCCTTCTGAAATGGAAAGCATTAACGTAAATATCACCAAGAATACCTGGGGTTATTCTACATCTTCCGTACATTCTGATTCCGAATTTATTATTCCATCCAAGAAGAATATTTCTGACAGAGACTTTATTGGAAATGTATGCTCTCTACCTGTTTATATTTCACCAGAACATGTACCAGAGGGTGAAAATAGCGGTAAGCTGATTATCGAAAATATCTATCAGAGACTGGAAGTGGAAATCCACCTGACAAAGCCAGCTTCTGCACGTCCTAACCAGGTTCTGCGTCGCCGTATGAAGCAGTACAAGAGCAATCGTATTGCCCTGGTGGACAATTATCTGAATTTTAGAATGGACCGCATGAGTCTTTCTGAATATATTTCATCAACCATTGATGCCCTGCATGAACTGGATCAGTTAGAGCCTGAAAACAGCATGTATCGCCTGGGCGTTATGCATATGAACATTCTGAATGGAGACTACGGAAAGGTTGAGCAGGAATTCCTGCGTATCGAAGCCGACGTAGATAAGTCCAACCTGGATAACATGCAGAGATCTTATTATGAGTACTTAAGATGTCTCATGCTTCGTGACGATGATCAGACCAGAGCCACAGCCAAGATGATTCGTAAGAATTACGAAAGTGGCGAAAATCCTATTTTCTATTTCTGGCTTCTGACCTTTGTGGACCCTCTTTTCACAGAGGATAAAAATGCTCTTTATCAGGAACTGTCCAAACTCTTTGATGAGGGTGAGAACAGCCCAATTGTATACTTTGAATTCACCAACGCACTGAATGCCAACCCAATGATGCTGAAGAAGCTGAATGCCTTCGAAATTACAGCCATCAAGTGGGGCCTGCGCCATCAGTTCGTATCGGATGATGTCTTACTGGAGTTCGTAAAGCTTGCAGGAAAGTCCAAGGACTTCAACAAGCAGATTTTCGACGTCCTGCGTCAGATTTATGACAAGAATGAATCCTCTCTTCGTGAAGAGCGCCTTCGTGTTACATCCAAGAAGAAGTCCGAAGCAAATGTCATTTACGATATTCCTCTTAAGGAAGAAAGTGCAAATGAACTTGTCCAGGATTTCCAAAATCCAGATCAGGAAGAAAAGGTAGAAAGCCTGGAACTGATTAGGGAAGAAAAAAAGCCACTGGAAGAAGTATCCAGTGATGACTCTCTTTCAGAGGATGCAGACTTTGATGCCATTCTTCGTGCCATTCGTCCAAAGGATCTGGCAACAACCGATGATACCAAGCCAACAGAGTATGATACAGAGGATGCCCTGACAGAAGCAGACCGTCAGGCCCTGGCAGTGGATCTGCGCCGCTCTGAGACAGAAGTGCTGGGAGATACTTCTCCTGAGTCCCGTCTGTCTGCAGCAGTAAGAGCAGAAGAAGCAGAAAAGTTATCCCGTAAGGAATCTGAGAACCTGGAGGTTCTTTCCTCTATTTGTTCTATGCTGATTTCCGGCAATATGCTGGATCATAAATATCATAGATTCTACAGAGCAGCTGTCCTCAAGCCCCTGAAGTTCATCGGACTGAATGAGTGCTACATCCGTTCTATGAATCTGCAGAAGTATGAACTGATTCCGTCTTCCGTTCTTATGTATCTGAATTACAAGAACACCCTGACAGAAGATGAACTGGCATACCTCTATGCAAATGTTATTTACAACAAAGCGGAGCATATGAAGATTTATCATGAGTATGCGCCAACCATGGAAGATTTCATGGAGAACATGATCAACAAGGGTAAGGTAAATGACGACCTGACGGTTCTCTACGATGAGTTCCTGGATCCAAACAATGTAAGCTCCATGTATGCTGGAAAACTCATCAATATTATTTTCCGCAGAAAGATTGTCTGCACGAATCCAAATGTTCGCGCGGTTATCGTTTCCCATGAGGAATTACAGAGCCAGCAGAGAGTAAAACTTGTAAATGGCGAGGCATATGTTGAGATTCTTTCTAAGAATGCAACCGTTGTCTTTGAAGATAATTACGGAAACAGATATGCAGGTTCTATTCCATACCACTTCGAAAGAATCGTAGATGAGAATGCCTACATTCCAATTTGCCGTGAGTATAGCCCAAGAGATTTCCGAGTGCTTCTTTACAATTATGAGCATCTGGGAGAGTTCACCTATCGCGATGCCGGGGAAGTTAACGCAGCCCGTGCTATCCTGCAGTGTGACGAAATCTCTTATGACTATAAGCAGAAAGCTATTTTAAATATTATTGAGTACTACCATGAGAATCTGGATACAGACGTACTTGCCAAGTATCTGGATCGAGTGGATATTGAATACCTGACTCATGCATCTGCCCGTACCATCATTACATATCTTATTGATATGAACATGTTCGATAAGGCTTTCGCCTGCGTTAAGCTTTATGGATTTAACGAGCTGGATGTAAATGAGTTGTACCGCCTTGCTGACTACGGTGTACAGGGTTCTGACGGTTTCATCAACGAAGACCTGATGGCCATCTGTATCAACCTTTACAAGACTGGTACCGTGAATGCCAATATTCTTTCTTACATGGCAATTAACTTTAAGGGTGGTCTCCAGGAGCTTTCATCTCTCTTTAAGCTGTGTAAAGATCGTATTCCAGAAATTGGAATGCTGGCAGAAAACACACTGGCGCAGATGATGTTCGTAAATGCCAGCCTGGAATATATCTACGATATCTTCCTGACATACTATATGGGAAGAAGCAGAGGACTGGTTGTAAAGGCCTTCCTTAGACTCTGTGCTCACAATTATCTGATTCGTGAAGTACAGGCACCTAACTTTGTATTTGATGCTATGTTCAGCGAAGTAGAAGACGGAGATATCGATGATGAAATTTCATCCATGGCTCTGCTTCAGTACTTCAGTAAGCTGGATCGATTTACAGATTCTCAGCGTAGCTGGATTACATCAACCGTAAATCGCTTTGTGGATGCTGGTAAAATTCTGCCAGTATTTAAACAGTTTGCATCCTTCATTCATCTGCCTCAGGATATCTTCCTGAAGACATATCTTGTTTACAAGACAGAGGAAGTAAGGGATGTATTCGTAAAATATTCCTTCGATATGGGAACGCGTTCCAAGCAGCGTACCAAGAGGGCAAGACTGGAAGAAGTTGTGCCTGGTGTATACGCACTGGAATTCGTGGTATTCCATGGAGAACGTCTGGTTTATTCCATTGAGGATGATCCAGAAGGAAATGCAAAGATTGTGGAAAGTGATGTGCTGAAGAAAATCAGTATTCACTCTAAGCACCGCAATCGTTTTGAGCAGATTAATAATATGCTCGTTAAGCAGGAAATGCGTGAAGACGCAGAACTGCTGGAAGATTTAGATATCTATCTCAACACAGTACATTTGTTCGAATCGAATTTAAAGATGCTGTAGAAAGGAGAAAAGTGTGTCGGACCTTTTTTATATCGGTATGGATCTGTGTCCAGATTTTACACAGCTGTCCTACTATAATGACATCACACGTGAGCCGGAATCGGTCAGCCAGCTGAATAACAAAGAGACATATCTGATGCCAAACGTTCTCTTCTATAGTGTAGACACGGAGCATTGGTACGTTGGTTCGGAAGCATCAGAAGCCCGTTTCAACGAGAAAGGTATTGTCGTTGATAATATCTTTGAACATCTTGCTGCAAATGAATCCATTACCGTTGCAGACCAGGTTTATTCCTATGAGGATTTATTCCTGATGATGGTTAAGCTTCACATCGATTCCTTCCTCTACCGTTATGAAACAGCAGAGGTTAAGAAATTAGTTATTTCCATTCCAGAGTATGATGCTGAATTATTCAATCTGCTTTCCAGACTCTATGAACTTATGGAAGTCAGTAAGGATACAGTTGAGATCACCAGCCATCTGGATTCTGGACTTTACTATATTTTCAACCAGCCACACGAAATCTGGAACAATTCCGTTGCCCTCTATGACTATTCCAACGATGGGCTGATTTATTACAGAATTGATGTGACAAGAAATGAAGAACCACAGTTAATTCAGGTGACACGTGAGGATTACTCCTCTGTCATGTCCCTGAGCAAATATGGTACAGACGTTTACCAGATGGATCTGGATTTCGCCCACCTGGCTGAAACCGAATTAAAGAAAGCATACATTTCTGCTGTATTCCTTACAGGTATCGGCTTTACCAATAAGTGGATGAAGCGTTCTACGGATGTGCTCTGCGCAGGCAGACGTGTATTCGCCGGACAGAACATTTACACAAAGGGAGCCTGCTATCGTGCAGTGGGTGGCGAGTACGCCGAGTTCTATCAGGACTACTTTGTCAATACAAAAGAAAATGTGACAAATGATATTGGCATCACTCTGGGAGATGAGGATGAT
The DNA here is from genome assembly GCA_900314445.1 of uncultured Lachnospiraceae bacterium. Classification (GTDB taxonomy): domain Bacteria; phylum Bacillota; class Clostridia; order Lachnospirales; family Lachnospiraceae; genus Eubacterium_Q. The sequence goes on from OMVA01000032.1 coordinate 7,916, forward strand.
ACTTTCGTGCCAATTATTCGTGGCGGAAGCCAGTGGTACAACACTTCTGGAAATATCTCAGTCATTCTGGATGATACGGATCGTATCACCATTGTCTATCGTGATCTGGTATCCAAGGAGGAACGCCGGGAGACTGTCCGTATTCATGGTCTGCCACAGCGCCCAAATAAAACAACAAAGCTTTTACTTTCCGTAGAATTTGAAAGTCCCCATGCGGGAGCGGTGGTGGTAAAGGATCTGGGCTTCGGTAAGCTCTTCCCGACTACCAATAAAATTTACAGAAAGGAGTTTACGGTTTAATGGCAAAGATTATTTTATGTACGTCCAAAGAGGCCTCAGCACCGTTCACCTTTCTGAATACTAAGGTTGAAATTTACACCTATGAAGAGTTATGCTTCTACATCTATAACAATACGATTTTGATTAGCAAATCCATGCTGTCGGAAAAGCTTTTCGACTGGATTCGAGACGAAATCGGAATGGAAGATTTATCCCAGAGACTCTACAGTCTTGTAAACAAGACCACATCTACTCAGGATTTATTAATTGAAATTTTGAGTGCAGGGTCTTATTATTCCGTAGATGAGATTGCAAGCTATGCTGAAGAATGGGCTTCCTTCAAAGAACTTTCTCATTTAGAGAAGGAAAAGAAGAAGGCAGATGGCTATCTCGGTTATCGTAGATACATCAAGGCAGCAACACTTTATGATGATCTAATTGCAGAAGCGGGAGAAAATGCAGAACCAGTATTCCTGGGAAACATCTACCACAACCGTGCCATTGCAGCAGCAAACAATCTGGACATTAAGGATGCAAAAACATTCTTCCTTCAGGCTTATGAACTGAATCAGAATCCAGAGTCCCTTCGTGGTTACTTCTATGTCATTGCCGTGACAGAAGATACAGCGACCCTTAGAGAAGAGGTTCGTACCAAGGGCTTATCCGAGGATTACTTCGAGGATATCCTGGAAGAAATTGAGAACTCTAAAGCAGACGTCCGCGAGATGACAATCTTCGCCATGTTGCAGAGAGCGGCTTATAACAAGATGAACAAAAACTTAAGCGATTATGATAAGAGAATGGATATCATTCTTGGCGATTTGAAAGAAGATTTTAGAGAGCAAACGATATAAGCACAAGGTACTCGAAAGGACAGGCGCACGTTGCAGGCGCGTAGCAATTTCGTCACACCAAAACCAAGTACATTCACAGCAAATGATTTGTTACTATACAAACTCATTTGCATTTACCGCAAATGACCTGTGCACCCGCGCATCTCATTTGCACAAATATATTAAGAAACAGAGAGGAATTACACATCATGGCGAAGCAGCTAGAAAAAACCTATGATCCAACCGAAATTGAAAAAAGGTTATATCAAAAGTGGGAGGAGAAGGGCTATTTCCACGCAGAAGTAGACCGTAGCAAGAAACCATTCACAATCGTGATGCCACCTCCCAATATTACAGGTCAGCTTCACATGGGCCATGCTCTTGATAATACAATGCAGGATATCCTCATTCGTATGAAGAGAATGCAGGGCTATAATGCACTTTGGCAGCCAGGTACGGATCACGCAGCCATTGCCACAGAAGTTAAGGTTATTGAGGAACTGAAGAAGGAAGGCATCGATAAGCATGACCTTGGAAGAGATGGCTTCTTAAAGCGTGTTTGGGAATGGAGAGACGAATACGGCGGACGTATCGTTAAGCAGCTGAAGCGTATGGGTTCTTCTGCTGACTGGCAGAGAGAGCGTTTCACAATGGATGAAGGCAATAACGCTGCTGTAACTACAGTATTCAAGAAGCTCTATGATAAGGGCTGGATTTATAAGGGTTCCCGTATCGTTAACTGGTGCCCAGTATGTCAGACAACAATCTCTGATGCGGAAGTTGAGCATGAAGAGCAGAATGGTAACTTCTGGCATATCAATTACCCTGTAAAGGGTGAAGAAGGCCGTTTTGTTGAAATCGCAACAACACGTCCAGAGACTCTTCTTGGGGATACAGCTGTAGCTGTTAACCCTGATGATGAAAGATATAAGGATATTGTTGGTAAGATGCTGATTCTCCCACTTGTTGGTCGTGAGATTCCAGTTATTGCTGACCAGTATGTTGATAAAGAATTCGGTACAGGTTGCGTTAAGATTACACCTGCTCATGACCCTAACGACTTTGAAGTTGGTAAGCGTCATAACCTGGAAGAAATTAACATCATGAATGATGATGCAACAATCAACTGCCCAGGCTCTAAGTATGACGGCATGGACAGATATGAAGCACGTAAGGCTATGGTTGCTGATCTGGAAGAACAGGGCCTTCTTGTTAAGATTGTTCCTCACAGCCATATGGTTGGTATACATGACCGTTGTAAGACAACAGTTGAACCTCTTATTAAGCCACAGTGGTTCGTAAAGATGGACGAAATGGCAGCCCGCGCTAAGAAGGTTGTTGAAGATGGCGAAATCAAGCTCGTTCCTGAGCGTATGAATAAGGTTTACTACAACTGGCTGGATAATATTCGTGACTGGTGTATTTCACGTCAGTTATGGTGGGGTCACAGAATCCCAGCGTGGTACTGCCAGGATTGTGGTGAAACAATCGTTGAAATGACAGCTCCTTGTTCATGTCCTAAGTGTCAGAGCAAGAATCTGAAGCAGGATGAAGATACACTTGATACATGGTTCTCTTCAGCCCTTTGGCCATTCTCAACAGTTGGCTGGCCTGACCTTGATTCAGAAGATTTCAAGTACTTCTTCCCAACAGATGTACTGGTAACTGGTTATGATATTATCTTCTTCTGGGTAATCAGAATGATCTTCTCTTCTCTTGAGCAGACAGGTAAGATTCCATTCCACACAGTTGTATTCCACGGACTTGTTCGTGATGATAAGGGTCGTAAGATGTCCAAGTCTCTTGGAAATGGTATTGACCCACTGGAAGTTATTGATAAGTACGGCGCTGATGCCCTTCGTTTCACTTTGATTACAGGTAACGCACCTGGTAATGACATGCGTTTCTACTGGGAGAGAGTTGAAGCAAATCGTAACTTTGCAAATAAGATTTGGAACGCATCACGCTTCATCTTCATGAATATGGAAAAGGCTGATACCAGTGCAGTTCAGCTTTCAGACCTTACAATGGAAGACAAGTGGATTCTTACACGTGTTAACCAGCTGGCTAAGGACGTTACTGAGAACATGGAAAAGTATGAGCTTGGTATTGCAGCAGATAAGATCTACTCATTCATGTGGGAAGAATTCTGTGACTGGTATATCGAAATGGTTAAGCCTCGTCTTTGGAATGATGAAGACAAGACGCAGGCTGCAGCTCTTTGGACACTGAAGACTGTTCTTGGAAATGCTCTGAAGCTTCTGCACCCATATATGCCATTTATCACAGAAGAAATTTACTGCACTCTGACAGGCGAAGATACAGTTATGACTTCAGCCTGGCCTGTATACAAGGATGAATATGCCTTCGATGCAGAGGCTGACAAGGTTGATATCATCAAGGAAGCAGTACGTTCCATCCGTAACATTCGTACAGAAATGAACGTTGCACCTTCTCGTAAGGCTACTGTTTATCTTGTAACAGAGAAGCCAGAAGTTGCAGCTACTTTTGAAGAGAGCCAGAGCTTCTTCGGCACACTTGCTTATGCTGATGAGGTAAAGGTGCAGACTGACAAGACTGGTATCGCTGATGACGCAGTATCTGTAGTCATCCATGACGCAGTTATCTACATGCCATTTGCAGATTTGGTTGATATTTCTAAGGAAATTGAGCGTCTGGAAAAGGAACAGAAGCGTCTTGCTGGCGAGCTTAAGCGTAGTGAAGGTATGCTGAACAATGAGCGTTTCCTTTCAAAGGCTCCAGCAGAAAAGGTGGAAGAAGAAAAGGCTAAGATGCAGAAGTATCAGGAAACATACGATCAGGTAACTGCTCGTCTGGCACAGCTACAGAAATAATAAGAAAACAAACCTGACAAATGGATTGCGCGTGGGGAATCTCTGGGCAGTCCATTTGCATGAGGGGTAAGGGTTATGCAGAACAACGAAAAAAAAATCATAAGAGAAGTGCAGAGTGTGGTGGTTCTGCTCATCGTTATGGCCTTCGTGCTGATGGGGATGAGTATCTATTTATTTGGAACCACATCTAAATTTGGTGTGATTTCTATTGTTGCTCTTTCTGTATACAATCTGATTGTGGTACTTGCTTATATGAGACTGCGTCCCACTCTGGCGGCGTCTCTTGTGGATTATTCTCTGGAACAGGGAAAGATTCAGAAGGAACTCTTGCGAGATCTGGCGGTGCCTTATGCCATTCTGGATACCACGGGCCATATTATGTGGTCAAATGCTATTTTCAACCGCACCGTTGGCGTGGGGGAGAAGAAACATATCCGGAAAGCAATCGACACCTACTTCCCGGAACTTACTTTAGAATTGTTCAGAAACACAGATGATGTTTCAGTAGACATTGTCTATGACAGCAAGAATTACAATGTAGTCCTTCGTCGTGTGGATCTTTCCAATGTTTTCCTGGAGGATTCCCAGGAGCATAAGGATGACGATGTTGTAATCGCCATGTACATGTTCGATGTAACCGAACTGAAGAGATACCAGCGTGAAAATGCGGATCAGAAGCTCTATGCAGGACTGGCTAACATTGATAACTACGATGAAGTTATGGAGAAATTGCCGGATGTTAAGCAGTCCCTCCTGATGGCTCTGGTTGACCGAAAGATTAACGTTTATCTGGGAAATCTGGATGCCATAGTAAAACGTGTTGAAAATGATAAGTATTTCTTTGTATTCCGTCAGAAACATATGAAGACCCTTCGTGACTCTAACTTCTCTTTACTGGATGAAGTTAAGTCCATCAATGTGGGAAATGGAATTTCCATGACTCTTTCCATTGGTGTGGGAACTGACGATGCAAAAGAAGGTTCAAGTTTTGCCAAAGCTTATGAAAATGCAAGAACAGCTATTGGACTTGCTTTGGGTCGTGGCGGTGACCAGGCTGCTGTAAAGTCTGGTGAGCAGGTTACTTACTATGGTGGTAAGTCTGCCGGTACAGAAAAGACAACGAGAGTAAAGGCCCGTGTTAAGGCTCAGGCCTTTGAAGAACTTCTGCAGTCCAAGGACCGTGTAATTATCATGGCCCATCAGCGTCCAGATGCGGATGCTTTTGGTTCTGCAATTGGTATTTATCGTCTGGTAAATACCCTTGGTAAGAAGGGGCATATTGTTCTGAATGAAGTGACAGAGGCTATTCGTCCTGTGGCAAATTCATTTAAAGCCCTCTCTTCTTATGACAATGTATTTGTTAATAGCGAGCAGGCAATCCGACTGGTTGGCCCGGATACCATGCTTGTTGTATGTGACGTAAATCGTCCAAGTATTACAGAATGTCAGGAACTTTTGGATCTGGTATCCACCGTAGTTGTATTCGATCATCATAGACAGTCCAATGAAGCAATCACCAAGGCGACCCTTGCTTATATTGAACCATTTGCTTCATCCGCCTGTGAAATGATTACAGAAATGTTCCAATATATTTCTGCAAGACCAAAGCTTACTGAGCAGGAAGCAGATGCCATGTATGCAGGTATCCTTGTAGATACAGACCACTTCCTGACCAAGACTGGTGTACGTACCTTTGAAGCAGCTTCCTACTTAAGAAAGTCTGGCGCAGACATGGTTCGTGTGCGTAAGATGTTCCGCAGCACCATGGATGAGATGAAGGCCCAGGCCCAGGGAATTGGCAATGCAGAGGTCTTTATGGACGTCTTTGCCATGTCCTATGTAGTGGCAGATCCAGAATCCAAGGAAGCGCCAACTGTTGCAGTTGCCAAGGCAGCAAATAAACTGCTGGATGTTGATCATATCAAGGCCAGCTTTGTTGTAACAGAAGCAGAGGATGGTGTACTCTATGTATCAGCACGATCTGTTGGCGATGTAAATGTACAGCTGGTTATGGAACGCTTTAATGGTGGTGGACATGCCAATGTGGCAGGTGTTCAGCTTGCAGGCGTGAAGAAGGAAGACTTCTTCGAGCAGTTAAGAAATGTACTGGCTGAAATGTCCCGAGAAGGACAGATTTAAGTGGAAGCGGTCTTATGATTCCCTATGATTGGGAAATTTAGAAGCTTCTGTTTTTGTGAAAAAAGTTGTTATAAGCTAAGTGCCTGGGCAGTCCATTTGCACAGGCTGTTTTGAGGAGGTTATTATGAAAGTTATTCTGTTAAAGACAATGCCAAAGCTTGGTAAGGAAGGCGAAATCATCAATGTAAATGATGGTTACGCAAGAAACTATGTGCTTCCACAGAAGCTGGGCGTTGAGGCGACACCTGATAATCTGAATAAGTTAAAGTTAAAGAAGGCTGCTGAGGCAAAGAAGGCTGCGGAAGATCTGGCTGCTGCAAAGGCTCAGGCAGAAGAACTGAAGGATAAGTTCGTGGAGACAACTATGAAGGTGGGCAAGGATGGCCGTGCCTTTGGTTCTGTTTCTACCAAGGAAGTTGCTGACCTCTTAAAGAAACAGCTGAACTTCGAAATCGATAAGAAAAAAATTTCTCTTGATGTACCAGCAAAGTCACTGGGTAACTTCAAGGTTACAATTAAGTTACATCCTGAAGTAAATGCGGAAGTAACACTTCGTGTTGTGGAAGCCTAAGAAAGTTGAAAGGACACAGTTGTCATGCCAGAGAATGAGGCGCAAACAGTAAAAAGAATAATGCCACATGACCCAGTGGCAGAGCGTTATACCATCGGCGCCATGATGATGGATCGAAATGCCATCTCTGAATGTAGTGCCATTATTACGGCTGAGGATTTTTATAATACCCAGTATGGAATGGTATTCCAGGCTCTTTGCGAGATTTATAATGCAGGTCATGAAATCAATCTGGTAGTACTTGCTGAACAGATGCGCCGGGATGGTGCTCCATCAGAAATTGCTTCCCAGGAGTTCCTGAATGCAATTCTTGCGGATATGCTTACATCCCAGGGTGCAGTTGAATACGCGCGAATCATCAAGGATAAGGCCTATCTTCGTAAACTCATTAAGGAGACAGAGCAGATTCAGCTGGATGCCTATGCCGGCAGACAGGATGTTGATACCATTCTTCAGGGGTCCGAGGAAAGTGTCTTTAAGCTTGTACAGAGTAGAAGTGGTGCCACAGACGTAACAGAAGTTAAGGATGTGGTTCTGGACGTAGTTGGAGAGATTGAAGCAGCTACCCAGTTAAGAGGTAAAATCAATGGTCTTCGAACAGGCTTTACGGATCTGGATCTGCAGCTGACTGGTCTCCATGGAGGAGAACTGATTTTAGTTGCTGCCCGTCCTGCCATGGGTAAGACGGCCTTCGTCCTGAATATTGCTCACCATGTGGCTACAAAAGAAAATACTCCAGTATTAATTTTCTCTCTGGAGATGGGTAAGGATCAGCTGGTTAACCGTTTGATTGCCGTGGATTCCCATGTAGAAGCCCAGAAATTAAAGACAGGTGACTTAAATGATACAGACTGGGACAATATCATGGAATCGGTTGATACCTTGTCTGGTTCAAAGATCTTTATCAGTGATAACTCATCTGTAACCATCCCTGAACTTCGTTCTAAGGCAAGAAAGCTGAAGGCGACCCAGGGTATTGGCCTGATTATCATCGACTACCTGCAGCTCATGTCTCCTTCTGGAAAGGTTGAGTCACGTCAGCAGTTCATTTCCGATGTATCTCGTTCTCTGAAGAATATCGCTCGTGAGCTGGATGTGCCAATTATCGCACTTTCTCAGTTGAACCGTGCAGTTGACTCCCGTCCAGATCATCGACCTGTACTTGCCGATCTTCGTGAATCCGGAGCCATCGAGCAGGACTCGGACGTCGTTATGTTCATTTATCGAGACGAGTACTACAACCACGATTCCGAACTTCGTGGTATTTCCGAAATCATCGTAGCCAAGCAGCGTAATGGTTCCACTGGTACCGTTAACCTGGCATGGCTGGGTCAGTACACCAAGTTCGCCAACCTGCTTAAGAAGAAGGATGGCCCTGGCGGCGGAGACGCTGGTCAGAATGCTGGTTAAAAGAAAAAGAGAGCACGACCATATGTGTCGTGCTCTTTTTTCTTTCCCGGCAAATGAACTTTGCGTTTAATATAGCTAGATGAACCTTGCATTTAACTTAAGTGGATGAACTTTATGTTTTTTTCTGGACGAATATTCTAATTTACGAGCTCAGTAAATACTCCTTATATTTCTTAACAATATCCTGCAGGTATTCCAAATTTCTGAACACATCCCCGGTTTCAATGGAATGATTAGCATCCTCATAGCAATAGAGAGGAATGCCGTGCTCCTTGCATCCCTGAATTAGTTCTTCGGTATTCATGCGTGGGTCGGCCTTTCCGTGGAAGGCAATGCCATTATGCTGCATGAAAGGAATGGTTTCCGGAATTGGTGTGCAGTAGCAATTACGAAGGTAGGGAATGGAATCTTCCGTGGCCAGAGATTTATCAGAGGCGGCAAGTCCATTTGCCTCAAGTTTCTGGGAGTATCTTGCGGCGATGATGGTGCCAATACTCTTGGAAATAAAAGCTATCTGGCTGTAGTCTTGCCATGGGACGGCGTCCAGAACAGGAAGAACCACGGCTTCAGAACGGCGGAAACATTCTATAGGATCTTCAAAGGGAAGCTCTGTCGGATATTTTAAGTCGATAACCTGGTAGCCGGCGCTTGCCATAAGCTTCTTGCCGAAGTAGAGCAGGGGCTTATCTGCGTGATAACCCATTCCCGGGAAGGTGATACATAATTTATTTGTTGCTTGCTCCTTCATGGTGTCTCCTTTACTCGCCCTGCACACGAATTAACTTATTCAGCAGGACTTCGTCCTTCATACTGTATACATTATCGATTACCCAGATGTGCATTTCCTTGGCACGCTGCTTGAAGAAGGAAGTGCCGCTGGCAGAATTGTCAGCAGGAAGTGCCATAATCAGAGCCTTCTTTGCGTAGTTGCCACCGAAACGGTGGGTTACTGTCTGCAACTCGTGGAGAGCCAGAGAACCGGCCCTGCCGCTCTTGCAGGAAATGAAGGTAGGAATGACGGAACGCATAAGGATAACGTCAATCTCATTTACCGTATCGTAGGTTGTATCCATATAGCGCTTGTAATCGCTGGCGAACTGTTTTTTCTGCTCCTGGGTTTTATTGCCGTTCCAGTCAATGACAGCGCTGATAATCTCGTCATTGAAGATGTCAGGTCTTCGGGATGCCACTTCATAAACGTGGAGTTCCAGAATGTTGCCGGTTTTAGTAATGATATTTTTAATTTCCCGATTTTTGAACTGGAAGCGTATGCGCTTTGGCTGATCAGAAAAGTACTTCAACTTGCCCATATGCTGCAGATCATAGAAGACAGAAATGGCTTCTCGCAGCTGATTCTTAGGAATGGTATAGGTTCCTTTTTCATCGCAGGGATAATTCTTAATGGCGTCCTCAATAATGGCGCCATAGCGATTCCACTTGTGGCGGAGTTTACGGGCGATTTCCCAGATATCCCGAATGTCGGCCTTAAATTCGTCAGTGAATTTCCAAGAGGAATAGTTGCCAGTCTGGTTGGTAAGAAGACCACCATGCAAAATGATATTTTCCCGGACGGTCATATTGATATTGTCCTGACGAGTGGTGATATTGCCGTCGGGGCCAATGGTGATTTCAGTGGATGTGAAGGGATCAATACGCAGGCACTTCAATTTTTTCTGTGCGCTGATGTAACCAAAGGCAATGAGAATCATTTCGTTGCCACCAGTAAGCTCATAATAAGCGTCTGGGTATTCGTCAGAAATCTCCTGCAGAGTTGCGATACATTCGTCTAAATCATCGCGAGGGACTTCAATAAACTCCAGGATAGTTTCAGGGGAACGGATGGCAGCGAAAGCCTGGAGAGATTCCATCTTACGTGTCAGCATAGTGGCCTTCATACCAAGATAAATCACACGATCGGGTTTATATTGAAGAAGACACATGACATTTTCCAATGCTTCGTCCGAGAAAAATTCTACAAATGTACCAGCCATATTAAGACCTCCCCTCATAAATATATCTACAGTATACAACAAAATTGCAAAGAATAGAGGGGTTTGCTATAATCATTTTTTGATAAAAGCCGTGAAAAATAAGGCTTTAGACGATGAAAAACGTGATCAGGAATCAGGTAAAAGGGAAAATAAATGGCAGATCAGAATAAAACAAATATGGCGAAGCTCCTTTCCGAAAAAAAGGCTGAAGTAGAAAAGGAAGCAAAAGAAGCAGAAAAGAAAACTGCTCCAAAGTCAGAAGCAAAAATGGAAGAGAAAGCTGCAGCGAAAGTCACAGAAAAAAATGAAGAGAAGGCTGTAGCGAAAGCGACAGATAAAATTGAAGAGAAAGCCACAGATAAAATTGAAGAAAAAGCTGCAGGGAAGGAAGTAAAGAAAGCTACAGCAAAGCAGGATGTAAAGCCTGTAAAGAAGGAAACTAAGGATACAAAGAAAACTGCTGCTAAGAAGGATACAAAGCCTGTAAAGAAGGAAACTAAGGATACAAAGAAGACTGCAGCAAAGCAGGATGTAAAGCCTGTAAAGAAGGAAACTAAGGATACAAAGAAAGCTGCTGCTAAGAAGGATACAAAGAAGGAAACTAAGAAGCCAGCTACATCCTATCTCTTCTTTGGTGCTTTCTTAAAGGCGGTAGTCATTCTTTTGATTTTCGTAATCCTGGGAATGGGCGCATACCTTACCAAGAATCTAATTCAAATTTATAAAAATGGTGTCACAACAGAAATCGATGAATCCGTATTCAGTAATGATAATCAGGTGGATGACCTGCTGATGGCTACACCAGATGAAGCAGATACAGAGGAAACTGTGGAAGAAGCAAGTTCAGATGAGGCAGAGGAAGATCAGGGTATCACAACACCGGTTGTGGTATTGAATGGTACGAATACTCCTGGTATTGCAGGATACTATCAGCAGAAGATTCAGGATTTGGGTTATTCAAATGTGACTGCTGCAAATTATCAGCCAGTGGATGGTGCCACAAGTGCCAATACAAAAATCTATGTTTCGGCTGAGGGAATGGGTGAAGATATGAAAGTCCTTTTCGCGGATCCTACATATATAACAGGAAAGATTGATTCTTCAACAGCCATTGATAATGATGGAAATCCTCTGGATCTTAGCAAGACGGATATCATTATTGTAGTGGGTGAAAGTGATCAGGCAATGCAGTAAAGGGTAACAAATATGTTAAAAAACGCGCGACGGAAAATACGTCGCGCGCTTTCTTTTGTCAAGAAACGTTATAGACCGTAAAAGTCGGTCAAAAAATGCAAACGTATTTGTGAATAGGCGGGGAAAGTTTCGTACTATATAATGGAATAAAGTTGATATGAAAAGCCAAGAATTTTTACATTTGCGAAAAATAAGCAAATATATGCGCAAAATCTGCAAACGGCCATAAAAATGTGCAAATTTCATTTGAAAAAATTGGTAATAAAATTGTAACAAAGTTTGGAAAATTACACAAAAAATGCAATTTACCAATGACAAAAAAGAGGTATTTTTGGTAATTATTCATAGTATCGAGGGGGGTATGGTCAAATTAAACAAATTCGATTTCAATTCTTTATGCAACAAATACATAGTTAAAAACGAGGGGTTGTTATATGATATTCGCAGTTGAAACACAACATTAATTATGCAACTAACAGGAGGGTTAGATAATGGCAGGTTTACAGCTTAAGAACATCTACAAGATTTACCCAAACGGCTTCAACGCTGTTAAGGATTTCAATCTTGACATTCAGGATAAGGAATTTGTTATCTTCGTAGGTCCATCTGGTTGTGGTAAGTCTACAACACTTCGTATGATCGCAGGTCTTGAAGATATTTCTTCAGGTGAGCTTTGGATCGGCGATAAGATGGTAAACGATATCGAACCAAAGGACAGAGATATTGCGATGGTATTCCAGAACTACGCTCTGTATCCACATATGTCAGTATATGACAACATGGCATTTGGTCTGAAGCTTCGTAAGGTTCCAAAGGAAAAGATTGATAAGCAGGTTCATGAAGCAGCTAAGATTCTTGAAATCGAGCACCTTCTTGATCGTAAGCCAAAGGCTCTTTCAGGTGGTCAGAGACAGCGTGTAGCTATGGGACGTGCTATCGTTCGTGAGCCAAAGGTATTCCTTATGGATGAACCTCTGTCAAACCTCGATGCAAAGCTTCGTGTACAGATGCGTGTAGAAATCTCTAAGCTTCATCAGAGACTTCAGACAACAATCATCTACGTAACACATGACCAGACAGAAGCTATGACACTTGGTACTCGTATCGTAGTTATGAAGGATGGTGTTATCCAGCAGGTTGACACACCTCAGAACCTTTACGATCATCCATGCAACCTCTTCGTTGCTGGTTTCATGGGAATGCCTCCTATGAACTTCATCGATTGTAAGGTAGTTAAGTCAGGCGCTGACGTTCTCCTTATGTTCGGTTCTCATTCCATCAAGGTTCCAGAAGCAAAGGCTAACAAGCTTATCGCTGGTGGCTTCATTGATAAGGAAGTTGTACTTGGTATCAGACCAGAAGATATTCATGATGAACAGCTCTTCATTGAGTCTTCCCCTGAGTCAGTTATCGACGCTCGTATCAACATTTACGAAATGCTTGGTGCTGAAGTATATCTGTACTTCTCAATCGATCAGTTCGATATCACAGCAAGAGTAAATGCTCGTACAACAGCTCGCCCTGGTGACACAGTACAGTTTGCATTCGACCTTTCTAAGATTCATATCTTCGATAAGGAAACAGAAGAAATTATTGCTAACTAGTCCGCTACAACTAGGTCTCATCTAAGTTGTGAAAATAAAAGGGAAATACAGTGAAAACTGTATTTCCCCTTTTTTTTATGCCTTGATTTTGGTATAATCGGTTGGATTGTAGTAGTGTGCCTAGGTCTATTACTAGGGCGTTTCTAAGGAATTTAACTGCAATACAATCCTACAGAAAATGCGCATTTGGCAAATGAAATGTGCTTAAAAATAACATTTTCCGTCTGAAAGAAGACTAAGGGGTTATCAGAAGAGGAGAGGGATATTATGATTTCAAACCAGATTTTACAGGAGACCATTGATGGCATTCATGCCATTACGAAAGTAGATTTCATCGTTATGGACGTAGATGGCCGTGTTCTCGCAAAGACCATGGAAGACAGTCCAGCAAATTATGAAGATGCAGTCGTTGCTTTTGCTGAATCACCAGCAGAGAGCCAGTCACTGCTTGGTTATCAGTTCTTCAAGGTAAATGATGACAAGCAGATTGAATATGTAATTATGGCTGCAGGCGATACAGATACAACTTACATGGTTGGTCGTATGGCATCTTTCCAGATTCAAAGCCTGCTGGTTGCTTATAAGGAACGTTCTGATAAGGATAACTTCATTAAGAATCTGCTGCTTGATAATCTCCTCCTGGTTGATATTTATAATCGTGCTAAGAAGCTTCACATCGATACAGAAGTTAAGAGATGTGTTTATATTATTGAGACAAAGACAGAGAAGGATACAAATGCCCTGGAGACTGTCCGCAACATGTTCTCATCTTCTGCAAATGATTTTGTAACTGCTGTTGACGAAAAGAATATTATTCTGGTTAAGGAAGTTAAGAACAGCGAAACATATGTTGAGCTGGAGCAGGCTGCAAATGTGATTGTGGATATGCTGAACACAGAGGCTATGTCATCTGTACACGTAGCATACGGTACAATCGTAAATGAAATTAAGGAAGTATCTCGTTCTTACAAAGAAGCTAAGATGGCTCTGGATGTTGGCAAGATCTTCTACAGCGACAAGAACATCATCGCTTACAACAATCTGGGCATTGGCCGTCTGATTTATCAGCTTCCAATTCCACTTTGTCGTATGTTCATCAAGGAAATCTTCGATGGCAAGTCACCTGACGATTTCGATGAAGAAACAATTACAACAATCAACAAGTTCTTCGAGAACAACCTGAATGTATCTGAAACATCACGTCAGCTCTACATCCACAGAAATACACTGGTTTACCGTCTGGATAAGATCCAGAAGGCAACAAACCTTGACTTAAGAGTATTTGACGATGCCATCACATTTAAGATTGCACTGATGGTAGTTAAATATATGAAATATATGGAGACACTTGATTTCTAAATTCATGCAAATGAGTTGCCCTGAATTAGGAAAATGGAATGCCTGCGCAGTCCATTTGCAGGGCGGAATGAAGAATCCATAGTTTGGAAGGAAAAGGAAATGATTACATTAGAGCATGTTACCATGAAATATCCTACAGGCACGGTTGCCCTGAACGATATTAATGTACACATTGAAAAGGGCGAGTTCGTATTCGTTGTAGGAACCTCTGGTTCTGGTAAAACAACATTTATTGAACTTCTCTTACACGAACTGACGCCTACAAAGGGAAAGATTAAGGTTGCCGGTTACGATTATTCAAAGATTAAGAGCAGACAGATTCCTCGTCTCCGCAGAAAGCTGGGCGTGGTATTCCAGAACTTCCGTCTTCTTAAGGATCGTACCGTTTATGAAAATGTAGCTTTTGCACAGCGTGTTATTGAAACACCTGCAAGATATATTCGCCGTCAGGTTCCAGCTGTTCTTACAATGGTTGGCCTTGCAGATAAGTATAAGTCTTATCCAAGACAGTTATCTGGTGGTGAGCAGCAGAGAGTTGCTATTGCACGTGCCATCGTAAATAAGCCAGACATCATCCTTGCCGATGAGCCTACAGGTAACCTGGATCCTAAGAATTCATGGGAAATCATGAATCTTTTGGAAGATATCAATGCTCGTGGTACAACCGTTGTTGTTGTAACCCATAACAAGGATATCGTTAATGCAATGAAAAAACGCGTTATCACAATTAAGCATGGCGTAATTGTGAGCGATCAGCAAAAGGGAGAGTATATCGATGAGGATTAGTTCAGCTGGATATAGTGTGAAGCAGGGCTTTAAGAACATTCGAAGAAATCTTCTCTTTTCTCTTGCTTCTATTGGTACAATTATTGCTTGTCTTTTCATCTTTGGTCTGTTCTATGCGGTTGTAGTAAACTTCCGTGCAGCAATCCAGAAGATTGAAGGCAGTATTTCTATTTCTGTATTCTTTGATGAGGGTCTTAGCGAGTCAGCTATGGAATTGATTGGAGAGCAGATTAAAACCCGTAGTGAAGTAAACACATGTGACTTTATTTCTGCAGACGATGCATGGAAAGAGTTCTCTGATCAGACTTATGATGATCCAGAGCAGGCTCGTGCAGCCTTCGGCAGTGATAACCCACTGGTAAACTCAGCATCTTACAAGATTACTTTGAAGGATGTTAGTAAGCAGGCTGACTTTGTTCAGTTCCTGAATAATATTGAGGGTGTTAGAAAAGTAACAAGTTCAGAATATACAGCAGATTCCATTTCTGCCATTAACGCATTCGTTGGTTATGCCTCACTGGGTATCATTCTGATTCTTTTCCTGGTATCTATCTTCCTGATCAACAATACAATCACCATCGGTATTACCGTTCGTCGTGAAGAAATCAAGATCATGAAGCTGATTGGTGCGACAAATGCATTTGTCCGCAGCCCATTCATCGTAGAAGGTATCATCATTGGACTGATTGGTTCTATTATTCCAATTGTCCTTCTTTATTACTTATATGGCATTGTTATCAACTACATTGCTGGACGTTTCTCAATTCTTAGTTCACTCTTTAGCTTCCAGCCTGCAAATGAACTGTTCTCAGTTCTTGCACCTGTGACAATTGCCATCGGTCTTTCAATCGGTTTCTTCGGATCAATGATTACAACAAGAAAGCATCTGAAAGTTTAATCAGTAAACAAAACATTCCCGCAGTTCATTTGCCTGAAGAGGCTTGGTCTGCGGGTTGTTGTCTTATTTAGTATTCTCAGGAGTAAATTAGCCTTATTGCACAAGGGCATATAAACATTGCTAATTTGAAGGGTAAGGGTATGAGACGTTTCTCTCATTCAAAATTAATAGTCACAATTCTTACGGGAGCTTTTCTGGTGGGAGGCGTTGGCATGGGACATACCGCTTTGGTTGCGTCAGCAAATCTGCAGCCCCAAGAGGTGGTGCTTTTTGATAACACTGCCACAGCCGGGGACGCAAATCAGGCTGGCACAGATTCCGGCTCGGCCAGGGAAAATGGCGATAATGTAAGTATTCCAACAACCACAACCACAAGTGGCACCACAGTATATACAAACTCTGGTATTTCTGCTTTGCAGACGGAGTTAAGCCAGACCCAGGCGGACAAGGCCGCCATTCAGCAGGTGCTGAATGATATGCTGGAGAACCAGAACAGTTTCATTGAAAATCTTCAGGAGCTGGACGCGCAGATTCTGGAGTATCAGGATAAAATTGATCAGCTGCAGGTTCAGCAGGAAATCGCCCAGAATACAGTGGATTATCTGTCTGTAGAGCTTGCCTCTGCCCAGGATGCAGAGTCGGAGCAGTACGAAAGACTGAAGGCTCACATTCAGGACGAATATGAAAATGGTAATTTCTCTTATTTAGATATTCTCTTTGGTCAGACCAAGCATCTGAATTACATTCCTATGGAAGAAAGAATGGAGTACATTCAGCAGGTTGATTCCTATGATCAGAGAGCTTTGCAGGAACTGACAGATGCCAGGCAGACTGTGGCAGATAAGGAAGCACTTTATCTATCTATGTGTGACGATATTGACCTTCTGGAAGATATTTACACCACAGAGCAGGAAACACTGAACGACCTGTCTACTGCAAAGGAAGCCCAGATTAATCAGTATCAGATCGAAATTGATGAAACTCAGTCGGATCTGGATACCCTGGATGAACTGGAGAATCAGCAGAGCGCCCAGATTGCGGAGATTGAAGCCAAGTATCAGGCGGCCATTGCGGCATCTACCCTGACTTACAATGGCGACACCTTCCTCTGGCCAATGCCAACTTCTACCACAATTACATCCACCTTCGGTTATCGTGATAAGCCTAGTGTAGAAGGGGCCACATCCTATCATGGAGGTATTGATATTGCCTGTAGCGAGGGCTCTGAAGTATTGGCCGCAGCAGATGGCACAGTCATCTATGCATCCTATCTGGGAACTGCGGGTAATGCAGTGGTTATCAGTCATGGTTCCGGCGTATCCACTTGCTACTATCACCTTTCCGCATACAATTGTTCGGTGGGTGATTCTGTAAGTCGAGGTCAGGTCATCGCCTATTCAGGAAACACAGGCGCATCCACAGGTCCTCACTTACATTTCTCAGTTCGACTGAATGGTTCTTACGTAGACCCAATGCCTTATCTGGGTTATTAAAACAATAAATCCGTATGCAAATGAACTGCGCATGGAAATATCTGTTTCTATGGTGGAAACAGAAATCATGGCAATCTCATTTTCCATATATTTCTGCGGGGGCAGGAATCTTTTGACATCAAGGAGTAGACAATGAAGAAGCAAGTTCTTAAATGGAGCAAAAAAGTTTTAGCAGTAACTGGTGTAATTGTAATGAGCATATCCCTTCTTGCAGGTTGTGCAGCTGGAAAAGGCCGGGAGCAGAATGATGCAACAGCCAGCAACACCGATGCATTTGACATCAATAGTGAGGACACCAGAAGTAAGACAGAAGAAATTGAAAAGCTGATAGATGATAAGTTTTATTTTGAAGAGGATGCAGCCACAGAAGAAGAGAGCTACTATGATGGCATTATGGCGGGCCTCAACGATCCTTATTCTGTTTACTATACTAAGGATGAATATCAGAAGTTAATGGAAGATGACGGTGGTGTTTACTACGGTATTGGCGCCACGGTTTCCAAGAATCCAGATACAAATCTGGTTTATGTTGTAAAGCCACTTCGTGGCAGCCCAGCGGAAGAGGTTGGACTTCAGAAGAACGATGTCTTTGTAGAAGTTGATGGAACTCCTATTACAAAGGACATGGAACTGGAAGAAGTTGTTAAACTCATTCGTGGTAAAGAGGGCACAGTTGCTCACTTAAAGATGTATCGTGAAGGCGAAGATGATTACCTGGAGTTTGATGTAACTCGCCGTCAGGTACAGAATATTACAGTAGATTACAAGATGCTGACAGATGATATTGGTTATATATCTGTTGAGCAGTTTATTGATAACACACCGGATCAGTTCAAGGATGGTATGGATGCTCTGGAAGCTGAAGGTGCAAAGAGTCTGATTCTTGACTTTAGAAACAATCCAGGCGGAAGCCTGGCAGCTGTTCTGCAGATGGCAGACTACATTATCGCAGACGATGCCAAGGCGGATGGCGCTGATAAGGCAGGATTACTGCTTGAAACAAAAGATAAAAATGGTACAATCATTGAATCATATTCTTGCACAGATGAGCATTCTGTAGATTTACCTATGGTGGTGCTTGCCAACGAGAATTCAGCATCTGCTTCAGAAATCTTTACAGGATGTATGAAGGATTATGGTGTTGCCAAAGTAATCGGTACAACCACATTTGGTAAGGGTATTGTGCAGCAGATTGTTCCATTATCTGATGGTTCTGCAATCAAACTTACGATTGCTAAGTATTTCACACCTTCCGGTGCGGATATTCACAAGAAGGGCATTGCTCCTGACATTGAAGTAGAACTGGATGAATCCATTGCAAATAAGAACCTTGCAAACATCGACCCTGCTGAAGACAATCAGTTGCAGCGTGCTGTTAAGGAACTGGGCGGAAAACCACTGGAGCCAGAAACAGCAAGTGATGGAGATGCAGAGTAAGGTAAAGCAAGAAAAGCAAGTAAGGAAAAGAAAAGCAAGTAAGGCAAGAAAAGCAAGTACGGCAAAGTTAGAAGAGTGTCTTGCAGGAATGATTTTGAATGTACGACAAGTACATTTGCAAGATAAGTTTTAAAGAAATATAATGAGTCACTTCTGCTGAAAGGCAGTCAACATAGTTAAGAGGAGAATAACATGGAAAGAGAACTGATCATTGTCCTGGATTTTGGTGGACAGTACAATCAGCTGATTGCACGTCGTGTTCGTGAATGTAATGTTTACGCAGAAGTGCATTCTTATGAAAAACTGACCCTTGACCAGATCAAAGAAATGAATCCAAAGGGTATCATCTTCACAGGTGGTCCAAACAGTGTATACGGTAAGGATTCAGCAACTTATGACTCAGCAATTTTTGACCTGGGAATTCCAATTCTTGGTATCTGCTACGGCGCGCAGCTGATGGCACACCTGCTGGGTGGAACTGTTAAGACAGCTCCAGTTAGCGAATATGGTCATACAAAGACAGAACTTACAAAGGAAGATTCAGCAATCTTTGATAAGATTCCTGGTCATGTTACAACATGGATGAGCCACACAGACTACATCGCAGAGGCTCCAGCTGGATTTGAAATTACAGCTCATACAAAGGACTGCCCTGTCGCAGCCATGGAAAATGAAGCGCGTGGTTTCTATGCCGTTCAGTTCCATCCAGAAGTAAACCATACAGAGTACGGTTCAGACCTGCTCCGCAATTTCGTTTATAACGTTTGTAAATGTAAGGGCGACTGGAAGATGGATTCCTTCGTTCAGGCAACTGTTGAACAGCTCCGTGCAAAGATCGGAAATGGTAAGATCCTCCTTGCTCTTTCTGGTGGCGTTGATTCATCTGTTGCAGCTGCTCTTCTTGCCAAGGCAGTTGGTAAGCAGCTTACTTGCGTATTCGTAGATCACGGCTTGCTTCGTAAGGACGAAGGCGACCAGGTTGAGGCTGTATTCGGTCCTAAGGGTCAGTTCGACCTGAACTTTATCCGTGTAAATGCAGCAGACAGATACTACGCAAAGCTTGCTGGTGTTACAGAACCAGAAGCAAAGAGAAAGATTATCGGCGAAGAATTCATTCGTGTATTTGAAGAAGAATCTCTCAAGATTGGCGCTGTTGATTTCCTTGCACAAGGAACAATCTACCCTGACGTTATCGAATCAGGTCTAGGTAAGTCAGCAACAATCAAGTCTCACCACAACGTAGGTGGACTTCCAGAGAACATCTCATTTAAGGAGATTGTTGAACCGCTTCGCATGCTCTTCAAGGATGAAGTTAGAAAGGCTGGTCTTGAACTTGGCCTTCCAGAATACCTTGTATTCCGTCAGCCATTCCCAGGCCCAGGTCTTGGAATCCGTATCATCGGTGAAGTAACAGCTGAGAAGGTTAAGATCGTTCAGGACGCAGATGCAATCTACCGCGAAGCCATCGATACAGCTGTAAGAGAAGGAAAGATGAAGGCAAAGCCAAACCAGTACTTTGCAGCACTTTCTAACATGCGTTCCGTAGGTGTAATGGGCGACTTCAGAACATACGACTATGCCGTGGTTCTCCGTGCTGTAAACACATCAGACTTCATGACAGCAGATTGTACAGAAATCCCATTCGAAGTACTTCAGAAAGTAATGAACAGAATTATCAATGAAGTAAAAGGCGTTAATAGAGTAATGTGGGATCTCACGAGTAAACCACCTGGAACAATCGAGATGGAGTAGACCTACAGTGGCTTAGAGGTTAGCTCTAAAAACATAGTAAAATCAAGGCTTGAAGTCATGTGTAAATCGCATGATTTCAGGTCTTTTTTTGTTAATGATTCTAAAATGATTCTAATTTCAAAATTTTAAGACCTTTTGGAAACATTCTTTTATTAGGTCCAAATCTTTTTTTCATACCTGATTTTTCCATATTTAAAAAAATTTTTGCTGTGATTTAGTAATGCGGATTTTTTCAACCCAAATGTATTACGAGAACAAAAAATCGTAATTGGAGGTTGAAAAGATGTTTGAATGTAAGACGTTTATCTCAGTGAGAGAAATAAAAGAGATGCTTTGTGTTTCGGAATCCAAAGCCTATAGCATAGTGCGTGACTTGAATAAGGAACTTGAAGACAAGGGATATTTGATTATCCCTGGCAGAGTTAGCAGAAAATATTTTGAGGAGCGTTTCTATGGCGTAGAGCAGGACACAGTAAAGGAGGAGAAACATGCCAGCGAATAAAGACAAAAAAACCGGTAAGTGGAATTGTACTTTTTATTACACTGACTGGACCGGCAAGAAAATCAAAAAGATGAAGCGAGGTTTTGCAACAAAAGGTGAAGCCCTAGATTGGGAAAGACATTTCCTGCTAGAAAAAGCCAGCAGCTTGGATATGACTTTTGGAGATTTCTACAAAAGATATAAGGAAGATGTACAGCCAAAGGTTAGAGAAAATACATGGCGCTCAAAGGAGTATGTGATTGATCAAAAGATTCTTCCATATTTCAAAGATCTTGTTATGCGAGAGATTACCCCAAGGGACATACTTACTTGGCAAAATGAAATGAGATCGCTTTCTACGTCTGATGGTAATTCTTTTTCAGGAACATACCTTAGAACAATGCAGGCGCAGCTTTCAGCAATTTTTAATCATGCAGTTAAGTATTATGAACTGCCAAGGAACCCAGCAGTTCTTGCAGGTCCACTTGGTCAGCATCATGCAGATGAGATGCTTTTTTGGACGAAGGACGAGTATATGACTTTTATTCCTGCAATGGCAAATAAGACATATTCCTATATGGCATTTGAGCTTTTGTATTGGTGTGGAATTCGTATGGGTGAGTTATTTGCACTGACTCCTGCAGATTTCGACTTTGAAAGAAAGAAGCTTTCTATTACAAAGTCATATCAGAGAATCAGAGGTAAGGATGTTATCACAAAACCTAAGACTGCTAAGAGTGTCAGAGTAATTACAATGCCTGAGATGGTTGCAAACGAAATGGAAGATTTCTTGAATAGTATTTATGGAATTGAGTCAAACGATAGAATCTTTGTTTTGTCTAAGTCCTATCTTCATCATGAAATGGATAGAGGTGTTAAGGAGACTGGTGTGAAGAGAATTCGAATCCATGATTTGAGACATAGCCATGTATCACTTATAATAATGTGGAAGGGCGGATGATTATGGCAAAGTATATTGTTGAAGAAAGCAATTATAAAAAGTATGAGAAGAATTATTTATGCCAATTTTTCAATGTAACAGATTAAAATTTCAGTGTTCCCTCCTGGGAGTCGGGCAAGCAATGTCATTAAGATAAGAAATATGAAGCGTTTTAGCAGATGTGTTTATTGCATATCTGCTATTTTTTTACAAAAAAGCACTTGACAAATCAATCAAAAAATGTGGCGAAGCCCCTTGAAATATACAAATTTCAAGGAGGACATAATTTATGAAATTTTCTGAAGAAGTAAAAAACACGCTATGGAATTTGATTGATAAAATGACATTGAACTTATCGGAATTTATTGTAAATCCAGGAAAGGATTTTACAAGAAAGAAAAAATGGGATTTTCCAACACTAATAAAGTTTATTATTTCTATGGAAAGTCAATCATTAAAAAATGAGCTTCACAAATACTTTGGATATACACAAGATTGTCCAAGTAATCCATCCTTTAATCAACGAAGAGCCCAGATTAAACAAGAGGCTTTTAAATATCTGTTTGACAAATTCACTGCTCAATACAGTAAAACGCCGACTCTTCTTAATGGATATCGACTGATTGCATGCGATGGTTCAGATATAAATATCGCACATAATCCAAACGATGAAGAGACTTATTTTCCTAAAAAGGATGCAAAAGGCTTTAATCAATTACATCTGAATGCTATGTATGATTTACGTGATAGGATATACACAGACATAATAATTCAACCAGCAAGGCGAGAAAACGAACATGCTGCCTTTTGTGAAATGGTAGATAGATATGATGGACCAGATAAAACTATTTTTATAGTGGATCGTGGGTATGAATCCTATAATAATCTGGCACATGTTATCGAAAAGGGGTGTTTCTTTCTATTCAGATGTAAAGACATAAATAGCAGCGGTATACTCTGCGGATCAAAAGATAAATTGCCTCAGTCAGATGAATTTGATACAAAAGTGTCATTAATACTAACAAGGAAATGGACTAATGAAGTAATTAACCATCCCGAAATATATAGGCGTTTTCGCAACAAAGATAGCTTTGATTTTTTAGATTTAGCTGATCACGCTTATTATAATATGGACCTCAGAGTTCTTAGATTCCCGATATCTGAAACAGACTATGAGTGTGTTTTGACAAATCTACCAGCAGAAGATTTTTCGCCTGCTGAAATAAAAAAACTATATGCAATGAGATGGGGAATTGAAACATCGTTCAGAGAACTTAAGTATGCTGTAGGTTTGACAAGTTTTCATTCCAAAAAGAAGGAATACATTATTCAAGAAATATGGGCTCGATTGCTATTGTATAATTTTTGTGAAGTAATCACTGCAAATGTCACAATAAAAAAATGCACTCAAAAACATGTTTATCAGATAAACTATACCTTTGCGATACATATATGTAGATATTTTATAAGTAAAATGGCGGAGAAATCTCCGCCAGATGTTGAAGCATTGATTAGTAAAGAAGTTTTACCTGTTCGTCCTGGACGTCACGACCCTCGCAAAGTCGATCACAAGAAGGCGGTAAGTTTTCTATACAGAGTTGCTTAACAACGAGTATTATACTTTATTTTGAAGCAGATGAGAACATCTGCTTATTTGTGATACACAAAAATAGCAGTAGCTCATAATTACCCTATCAATTCACGTCATAAAAAACTCTGAAACATTATCTTAATGACATTGTGACATCAAGGCGGTTCAGGGAGATTCCGGTCATGCTCAGGCAGACATGGTAACAGAAGTATATGGCCACATTATTGATGAGGACAGAAGAAAGAATGCAGAAATGATGGAGAATGCCTTTTATAATAAGGAAAATCTCAATCCACGGATGAAAGGATCCGAGGAAAGCAGTAATACGATTGCAGTACCTGAGGGAGTAGATGCAGAGCTACTGATGAAGGTGCTTGGCAATCCGGAGATGGCAGCGTTGCTTACATCTTTGGCAAAGACGATGAAAGTGTAATAGAAGACAGAGAAAAGATATAGCGACATTGTATGGATAAAATAATCTAAACAATGTCGCTATTTTTGTGTTAATATCTGATAGTAATTGAAAAATAAATATACAAAATAAAAACAATCCTGCCACGGACATTGTGGAGCTTGAACATCTGAATAAATGAATTTCTTTCGATAGTGCTTCCTCCTCTCGTAAATGTTACTAAGGGAAAGAGGTGGAAGGATTATAAGTGAGTGGACACTTAGGTGTCCGGTTACGAACACTATGCCGTATCCGGCACTACCTCAAATGCGGTAGCATTTGTATAAGTCACGCCTGCGTGACTTTGCTCCCTGCAAGGGCGAAATACCCAGAGTACAAATCGAAGATTTGTGCGAAGGGTGTATTTCGCTCTGCGAGGCATAAAAATATTAAAAAATCTATTGGAAAAAGAGAATAATTGTGTTAGTATATGCGTAGGATATAACTGTAATGCGTTACAGTTTTGGTCTGGGCGAAAGCTCTTTGGACCACCGTAGGCGGGAAGAATTTCCCGCCATTTTTACTATTGTGAAAGTTTTGGAGGAGTTAATGAAAGAAGGGAGTTTTATATGTTACAAGTATTTGATGCAGAGAAAGTAAAAGCTGTTGATTCTGGTGATATGATTGATGACATGACCTTTACCGATCAATTTGGTGTAAAGCTGTATCTTTCTGAGTTAAGTACTGGTTGCAAAGCAGCAATTTGTGTAGAATTGATGCCTGATAAGATTGTCGATTTGCAAGAATGTGGATTAAATGCAAGAGATGCTGTATTTAATTACTGTGAGAATGGCAAAATTTTGCTACATGATTTTGGTGTGACGATTGTTGATGCGCATACTCGTAAGTCTCCAATTATTTATGCTGAGGGATCATTTACAATAGATCGTTT
>OMVA01000064.1 GCA_900314445.1 uncultured Lachnospiraceae bacterium
GGGACTTTTGTAAAAAAATAATTTGATGGCAGGTTACATAATTTATCAACACATTGTGGATAACTTGTTGATAAGATGTTAATCAATTGTTATTTCATTGTTTCTAACTATCAAAAAGCTACTTCTTACGGGCACTTATTCTGTGTATGTTGAGATGTGTATTTTCAACTTTTAGTTTACATAAATTTCAATTTCATAAACTTGTTTCAAAGCCATTTTTGAGGTAAAATAATCTCGTATTTTTGTGCCTATTTAATTGATATTTTGCGAAGAAATAAAATTTTTCCTTCCTTATTAAATAGTGTTTTTTATAGACTTAAAAATTGACAACTTAGACAAACTCATTTGCATAACTATATTTTTCAAAAACATGATTTTTATTACTCAATATTTACTAACTTAGAAAAGGCATTTAAACATGAAGGAACGCATTTTAGAAAACTGGGATCAAATCTTAAAAGCTCTCGAAACAGATTATGGTGTGTCACAAATTATTGCTGATACATGGATTCGTAATCTTTCTATTTATAACATCCAGAACAAGAAGATTTATTTTTATGTAGACGAACGTCTTGGTGAACATGGCGTTGATTATATCCACAGCAAAGGATATGACGTTTACCTTCTTTCTGCGCTTCGTGAATTCTTTGGGGACTCAGAAATTGATATCGTGATTGATCAGAAGGTTAACTACGAGAAAGAGGAAGTTTCTTCCCACTCTACAGAGTCTCATAATGCATCACAGGCTTACTATGATGCTATTCAGAGAAGTAATTTAAATTCAAAATATACATTTGATAATTTCATCGTCGGTGATGGTAATAAGCATGCCCACGCAACCTGTATTGCTGTAGCAGATGAACCTGGACAGGATAACTTCAATCCACTTTTCCTTTATGGAAAATCTGGACTTGGTAAGACACACCTGATTCAGTCCATTGCACATTACATTTTGCAGCATGACCCATCAAAGAATGTACTTTATGTACCTTCAGAAACTTTTACAAATGAGATTATCGGTGCTATTCAGAAGAATAAGACAGAAGAGTTCCGTCAGAAGTATCGTAAGATTGATGTTCTGATCATTGACGATATTCAGGAAATCATTGGTAAGGATCGTACACAGACAGAATTCTTTAGCACTTTCAACTTCTTATATGAGGCAAAGAAGCAAATTATTATTTCTTCCGATCGTCCACCAAGAGAATTTAAAGAGCTGGATGAAAGACTTCGTTCTCGTTTCGACTGGGGTGTTCCTATTGATATTCACGAACCTGATTATGAAACAAGAATGGCCATCCTTAAGAATAAGGCTGACTTAATGGGTCTTATGAACATTGATGAACATATTTTACAGTTCATTGCTACTAATATTGTTTCTAATGTAAGAGAACTGGAAGGTGCTCTGAATAAGATTAATATCTACGCTAAACTCTCTAATCAAAATATTACTGAAGATTTAGCGAAGGAAGCACTGAAAGACATGATTTCTAATGAAACAGAAGTTTCAATCACTCCAGAAGTCATTATTAATGTAGTTTCTGAGCATACAGAGATTTCTGTTGCTGATATTATGTCCACAAAGAGAAGTAAAGATATTGCTACAGCAAGACAGCTTGTTATGTATCTTTGCAGAAACTTAACAGACAAGAGCCTTCAGGCTATTGGTGAAGCTGTTGGTGGTAAGGATCATGCAACGGTATGCAATGGTATTAAGAGAATTGATGACCGTATGAAGGAAGATCCTGAATTCAACCAGACTGTTCACGTAATTATCAATAAACTTAATCCTGATTCAATGAAAAAAAATTTTCAATGAAATAATGATTTCAAATTTTACTAATATTTTTCATTGATTATTTAAAATTACTATTAAGTTATTCACATTCCATTGTTGATTTCTATGTGAATTGTTTATGGATAACTTTAAAAAAATGTTAATTACATGTTTGTTAAATGTTTTTCCATTGTTAATTCATTTGAATTTAAAAATTTTAAAATTTTTTAAGAAATTATTTATCAACAAAACTTTTCATCTTTTCAACATCAAATGAAATATAAATAACAATAAAAACGAACAGCGGAAAACCTTTATTTATGGGAATTAAAGATAGGTTTCAACAAATCAACACACCCTATTACTATGATTACTAATAAATATATTTATAAATATTGGAACGATACGGAGGTCCACTCATGAAAATCAGATGTTCAAAACAGAATCTTCTTTCAGGAATCAATATTGTTGCAAAAGCTGTAGCAGCGAAAACAACAAAGCCTATTCTTGAATGTATTATGTTTGAAACTATGCCAGATGGTTTAAAGCTTACAGCTAATAATCTTAATCTTGGTATTGAAACAGTTATTGAAGCAACTATTCTGGAATCAGGAACAGCAGCTATCAATCAGAAGTTCTTCTTCGATATGATCAGAAAGATGCCTGATAGTGAAATTTCTGTAGAAACAAATGATGAAACATTCAAAGTTGAGATTTCTTCTGAACATGCTCACTACAGCATTCCTTATTTCTCAGGAGAAGATTTTCCAGCAATTACAAATGTTAATAAGGAAAATAGCATCCAGATTTCTCAGATGGGACTTCGTGATGTTGTAAGACAGACAATCTTCTCTATTGCTGATAATGAAAACTCAAAGGCAATGACAGGTGAATATTTTGAAGTAAAGGAAAACAAGCTTACTGTTGTTTCTCTGGATGGTCACCGTATTTCTATGAGAAAGATTGCTCTTAAGGGTGATAACTCAAATGTATCAGCTATTATTCCTGGTAAGTCACTTCAGGAAATTTCAAAGATTATTGATGGTAATGCTGAAGAAGCAGTTACTATTTACTTTGAAAAGGCTTATGTCATGTTCGAGTTTGGCGTAACTCGTGTTGTATCTCGTCTTATTGAAGGTGAGTACTTCCAGATTATGCATATGCTTTCCATGGATACATCACTGGAAATGAAGTGTAACCGTTCAGACTTCATGGGAATGATTGACCGTGCAAGCCTTCTTATCCAGGAATCTGATAAGAAGCCAGTTATTCTTCATGTAAAGAATGATAATAATCTTTATATCAAGCTGGATACAAATCTTGGATCATTTAATGACCAGATGGAAATTGAAAAGAATGGTGGAGAAATCATTATTGGATTTAATCCTTCATTCCTCATGGATGCACTTCGTGTAATCGATGACGATAAGGTTAACCTGTACATGAAGGATTCAAAGAGCCCATGTATCATCAAGGATGTTGAAGGTACATTTGCTTATATTATTCTTCCAATCAATATTAATGCAGAGGCATATGCTTAATGAAAAATGAAATTCAGATTAAAGACGAATATATAAAACTTGGCCAGGCTATGAAGCTGGCTGGACTTGTTGATTCTGGTATTGAAGCAAAGATTGTAATTCAGGACGGACAGGTTTTAGTAAATGGAGAAGTGGATACCCGTCGTGGTAAGAAACTTGTTGATGGCGATACATTTTCCTTCCAGGGAAATGAAGTAAAGGTAGTAGGAAAAGATGTTCATTGAGACACTTGGTTGTCAAAATTTCCGAAATTATGAATTGCTGGATATTTCCTTTGGTCAACATACAAATATTTTGTATGGAGAAAATGCCCAGGGAAAAACAAATATTCTTGAAGCTATATACATGGCAGCAACTTCTCGTTCTCATCGTGGTGCAAAAGACAAACAAATGATTCAATTTGAGAGTGATGAAGCCCACATAAAGATGATTGTGAATAAGATGGATGTGAATCATAGAATTGATATGCATCTTCGCAAGAACGGTAAAAAAGGAGTTGCCATTGATCGAGTAAATATTCGAAAAATGGTCGACTTATTTGGAATGAGTAGTGTCATCATGTTTTCTCCTGAAGATTTGGACATCGTGAAAGATGGACCAGCTGAAAGAAGAAAATTTATGAATGCTGAAATAAGCCAGATGAGTGGATTATACTTCAGTGATTTTCAAAATTATAAAAAAATCATTGATCAAAGAAATAAACTCTTAAAGCAGATTTATTTTGAGCCAAGACTGAAAGATACGCTGGATATTTGGGATGAGCAACTGGCAACAGTTGGTGAAAATATAATTCGGGAAAGAAAAAATTTTATCTTCCAGATGAATCAAATGATTCAGCCTATTCATGAAGAATTGACTGGAGGAAGAGAAAAAATTGAAATCAGGTATGAGCCTGATGTAGAGGAAAAAAATTTCCGTCAAAAGTTATTGGATAAGAGAGAAACAGATTTGAGATATTTTTCCACATCTGTAGGCCCTCATAGAGATGACTTTGGGATTTTTATAAATGATAAAGATGTTCGTATATATGGATCTCAGGGTCAGCAAAGAACATCTGCAATATCAATTAAACTCACAGAAATTGATATGTTAAAACAACTGAAAAATGATGAACCAATTCTTTTACTGGATGATGTAATGTCAGAGTTGGATGGAAATAGAAGAGATGCTTTACTTTCCAGAATATCCAATATTCAAACAATTATAACCTGTGCTGGTTATGATGATTTTATTCGTAATCAGGTAAAGGCAGACAAAATTTATCGAGTAGAAAACGGAAAAATCATGGATGAGACAAAAACTTATTAGTCTTAAGTTTAATCGAATCTAATATGTCAATTTTTTTTATTTAAGAAGAATGTGTATTAATTAAATCTTTCATAATTCATGTAAGATTTTGTAAATTGATGAGACAATTCCATTTGCAAATGGGATTGGCATCAAATAGGAGGAAGAAATGGCAGCGGAAAGAGATTACGGTGCAGATCAAATTCAAATTCTGGAAGGACTTGAAGCAGTTCGAAAGAGACCAGGTATGTACATTGGTTCTACTTCATCCAGAGGACTTCATCATCTTGTATACGAGATTGTTGATAACTCAGTAGATGAAGCTCTTGCAGGATTCTGTTCTGAAATTCAGGTATTTATTAACGAAGATAATTCAATTTCAGTCGTTGATAATGGACGCGGAATTCCAGTAGATATTCAGAAGAAGGCAGGAAGACCAGCAGTTGAAGTTGTATTTACTGTTCTGCATGCAGGTGGTAAGTTCGGCGGTGGAGGATACAAGGTATCTGGTGGTCTTCACGGTGTAGGTTCATCCGTTGTTAATGCGCTTTCTACATGGCTTGAGGTTGAAGTTAGCCGGAATGGCCATATTTATAAGCAGAGATATGAGAGAGGTCATGTTTGCAATGACCTGGAAATCATTGGAGATACAGAAAAGACTGGTACAAAGGTTACTTTCAAGCCGGATGGAGAGATTTTTGATTCTCTGATTTATGATTATGAAACACTGAAGGTTCGTCTTCGTGAAACTGCATTTTTGACAAAGGGTCTTAAGATTGTTCTTACAGATCTTCGTCATCCAGATCAGAAGATTGATACCATGTCTACTTCAAGTGCAATGGAAGCTATTGATGCAGAAGATGCAATGGATGCAGAAGGAATCACAGAGAAGTCTCATTTAGAGGCCATTGCAGAAGAGAAGAAGAATGCTGCTGAAAATGATGAAGAAGCTCGTGCACTTCTGGAAGAAATCAATCAGAAGGGTTCTGTAGATGGCGAAAATGCTGAGAAAAAATTCAAGCCAAGAACAGAAACTTTTTACTATGAAGGTGGTATTAAGGAATTCGTTAGCTACTTAAATAAGCATAAGACTCCTCTTTACGATAAGGTTATTTATTGTGAAGGAAGCAAAGATGATGTTTATGTAGAAGTTGCTTTGCAGCACAATGATTCCTTTAATGAAACAGTATACAGTTTTGTTAATAACATTATCACTCCAGAAGGTGGTATGCATTTAACAGGTTTCAGATCTGCAATCACTAAGGTATTCAATGATTATGCAAGAAAGAACGGAATCTTAAAGGAGAAGGATGATAATCTTTCTGGTGAAGATTTACGTGAAGGTCTTACAGCAATCATTTCTATTAAGATTGAAGACCCACAGTTTGAAGGTCAGACAAAGCAGAAGCTGGGTAATGCAGTAGCTCGTACAGCTGTTGATAATGTAATGAGTGAACAGCTTGTTTACTTCTTAGAGCAAAATCCAGATGTTGCTGGAACAATCGTAAATAAGGCAGTACTTGCTCAAAAGGCAAGAATTGCAGCTAGAAAGGCAAGAGATGTAGCTCGTAAGACTAATCTTACAGATAATATGTCCCTTCCTGGAAAGCTTGCTGACTGTTCAGATAAGAATCCAAAGAATTGTGAAATCTACATCGTAGAGGGAGATTCCGCCGGCGGTTCTGCTAAAACGGCAAGAAACCGTGCGACACAGGCTATCCTTCCACTGAGAGGTAAAATCCTCAATGTAGAAAAAGCAAGAATTGATCACATTCTTGAAAATAAAGAAATTCAGGCTATGATTACAGCCTTTGGTACAGGTATTCATGAGAACTTTGATATTTCAAAGCTTCGTTATGACAAGATTATTATCATGACCGATGCCGATGTAGATGGTGCGCACATTGCAACTTTGCTTCTCACATTCTTCTACAGATTTATGCCTGACTTAATCAGACAGGGTCATGTATATCTGGCTCAGCCACCACTGTACCGTTTAGAGAAAAATAAGAAGTTCTGGTATGCATATTCCGACGAAGAACTTGCAAATATCATCAATGAAGTTGGTCGTGACCAGAATAATAAGGTTCAGCGATACAAGGGACTTGGTGAAATGGATGCGGAACAGCTTTGGGATACAACAATGGATCCTGAAAAGAGACTTCTTCTCCGCGTATCACTGGATGGTGATGATGAATCAGAAGTTGATGTAACATTCAACGTCCTGATGGGAGATAAGGTAGAACCAAGAAAGAAGTTTATCGAGGATAATGCGAAGTTTGTTAAGAACCTCGACGTATAAAGCCATTTTCAAAGAAAATGAGTGAAATACCACAGTAACTGAAACAATAAATCAGTAAATTACCCGCCAATCTCATTTGCCGGGAATAGGAGATAGTAAAAATGGATGACGATAAGATTTTTGACAGCGTCCGCGAAGTCGATTTAAAGCATACGATGGAGCAGGACTATATTGATTATGCCATGAGTGTAATTTCGTCCCGTGCGCTGCCGGATGTCAGAGATGGTCTGAAGCCAGTACAGAGAAGAATTCTTTATTCAATGATTGAACTGAATAATGGTCCTGATAAGCCACATCGTAAGTGTGCACGTATTGTGGGTGATACCATGGGTAAATATCACCCACATGGTGACTCTTCAATTTATGAAGCCCTGGTGAAACTTGCTCAGGATTGGAATACAAGATATCCACTTGTTGATGGTCATGGTAACTTTGGTTCTATGGATGGTGATGGCGCAGCTGCTATGCGATATACAGAGGCTCGTCTCACAAAGATTTCCATGGAAATGCTTGCTGATATCAACAAGGATACAGTTGATTTTATTCCTAACTTCGATGAGACAGAAAAAGAACCAACTGTTCTGCCATGTCGTTATCCTAACCTGCTAGTAAATGGTACTTCTGGTATCGCAGTAGGTATGGCTACAAATATTCCACCTCACAACCTTCGTGAAATCACATCAGCTGCAGTGAAGATGATTGATAACCAGATTGAAGAGGATAGAGAAACTACAGTTGAAGAACTGATGCAGATTGTAAAGGGACCAGATTTCCCTACAGGTGCTGAGATTCTTGGACGAAGTGGTATTGATGCTGCTTATAGAACTGGTAAGGGAAAGGTTAAGGTTCGTGCCGTTTCTACCATTGAACCAATGGCTAAGAATAAGCAGAGAATTGTTGTAACTGAGCTTCCTTACATGGTAAATAAGGCACTTCTTATTAAGAAGATTGCTGACCTTGTAAAGATGAAGGTTGTTGATGGTATCACAGATATTCGTGATGAATCTTCTCGTGAAGGACTTCGTATTGTTATTGAACTTCGTCATGATTGCAATGCAAACCTCCTGTTAAATAAGCTTTATAAGCATACAGAACTGGAAAATACATTTGGCGTAAATATGCTTGCCCTGGTAAATGGTGAGCCAAAGGTTATGCCTCTTGTTGATATGCTGACTTACTACCTGAAGCATCAGGAAGAAGTAGTCACAAGACGTACAAAGTTTGACTTAAATAAGGCAGAAGAAAGAGCTCACATTGTTGAGGGCTTACTGGTTGCCATTGATAATATTGATGAAGTTATCCGCATTATTCGTGCAGCAGCCAATGTTGACGAAGCTAAGAAGGGCTTAATTGATCGATTTAATCTTTCAGACAAGCAGGCTCAGGCAATCGTTGATATGAGACTTCGTGCTCTTACAGGTCTGGAAAAGGGCAAGCTGGAAAATGAGTATGCTGAACTGAAGGCTAGAATCGAAGAGTTAAAGGGTATTCTTGCTGATAAGAAGAAGCTTCTGATGGTAATTAAGAATGAAATGCAGCTTGTTGCTGATAAGTATGGTGATGATCGTCGTACTTCTATCGGTATGGCTGTGGAAGATTTAACGGATCTTGATCTCATTGATGATGAGCCAACCGTTATTGCAATGACACATCTTGGATATATCAAGAGAATGTCAGTAGATAACTTCCATGTTCAAAACCGTGGTGGTCATGGTGTTAAGGGTATGTCTACAATCAACAATGATTTTGTAGAAGACCTGCTTATGACTACAACTCTTCACAATGTTCTTTTCTTTACAAACAAGGGAAGAGTTTATAAGTTACGTGCATTCCAGATTCCAGATGCTGGTAGAAATGCAAGAGGAACAGCTATTGTTAACCTCTTACAGCTGGATGCAGATGAGAAGATTTCTGCAATCATTCCACTTCGTGAATTTGAAGAGGGCAAGTACCTGATTATGTGCACAAAGTCAGGTATGATTAAGAAGACTCCTGAAACAGATTATCAGAATATCCGTAAGAATGGTCTGATTGGTCTTAATCTTAAGGAAGGCGATGAACTGATTGAGGTTAAGTCTACAGATAATTCACGTGATATCTTTATGGTTACAAAGAATGGTATGTGTATCCGTTTCAAGGACACAGACATTCGTGACACAGGAAGAAATTCCATGGGTGTTCGTGGTATTAACCTTGAGCCAGGTGACGAAGTTGTTGGAATGCAGATGAATACTCAGGGTAATGACCTCCTGGTAGTTACAGAAAATGGTATGGGTAAGCGTACCGATATCAATGATTTCCACCTTCAGAAGCGTGGTGGTAAGGGACTTCGTTGCTACAAGCTCACAGAAAAGACAGGTGATGTTCTTGGTGTTAAGGCAGTAAATGAAGACCATGAAGTAATGCTGATCACAACAGGCGGTGTAATTATCCAGATTGCGTGTGCTGATATTTCTCAGTATGGTAGAAATGCATCTGGCGTTAAGCTGATTAATCTGGGCAAGGACGTTAAGGTTGCAGGTATTGCTAAGGTTCGTACAGAAGAAATCGCAAAGATGGAAGCTGCAGAAGAAGGCGAAGAAATCCCAGAAAGAAACTACGAAGCAGATGATGATGTGGATTCAGATGAGGATATTGATATTGCTGAAGAATCAGAGGATTCTGGCGACGAAGAGTAAGTAAAGAAATTTTGACAAATGGAATTGTTCGGCATCCCGGGCAATTCCATTTGCCTGATTAAAAATGGTTTTATGTGGCATTATTGCCGGGAGGAAGATATGGAAGGTTTCCGCGACAATATTGATAATCTTGCGCAGACAGGCAAGCTGGAAAGCATTTTGACTGCCCTTATTTATTGGTTAATCATTGTGGCAGCAGTATTCCTTGTTTTTCTGATTGCTGTAAAGATTAACAATTATCTTACCAAGAAGCGCTATGAGAATAAGAAGGCCTTCGAGGAAAAGAGAAGAATTGCACTGGAAAGAAGAAAGAAGGAGCAGACATAAAGTGAGAGAAATTCAGGCAGAAGAAATTACATCCACAGTTGCTGAGATGTGTATTGATGCAAATTTACATCTTTCAAAGGAAATGCAGTGTCGTATTGAAGAGGCTGAAAAGAAGGAGAAAAACCCTCTGGGTCAGAAAATCTTAGGTCAGTTGATGCAGAATATGTCGATTGCAAACCGGGACCAGATTCCTATTTGTCAGGATACTGGTATGTCAGTATTTTTTGTAAAGGTCGGTCAGGAAGTTCATGTAAATGGAAATCTGACAGATGCCATTAATGAAGGTGTTCGCAAGGGTTACACAGAAGGCTACTTACGTAAATCCGTTGTTAGTGATCCAATTCTTCGTGAAAATACAAAGGATAACACACCGGCAATCATTCACTATGACATCGTTCCAGGAGATGAGCTGACAATTACAGTTGCTCCTAAGGGCTTTGGTTCAGAAAATATGAGTCGTGTATACATGCTGAAGCCAGCTGATGGTGTAGAAGGAATTAAGAATGCAGTCATTGAAACTGTGCGTGATGCAGGTCCAAATGCATGTCCTCCTTTTGTTGTTGGCGTTGGTATTGGCGGTGATTTCGAACTGGTAGCTGAGCTTTCCAAGAAGGCCCTCACTCGTGAGCCAGGTTCTCATAACCCACAGCCTCATATTGCTCGTCTTGAGGAAGAACTCTTTGAAGAAATCAATAAGCTGGGCATTGGTCCTGCTGGTCTTGGTGGTAGCACAACAGCTCTTGCTATAAATATTGAAACTTATGCAACACACATTGCAGGTATGCCACTTGCAATCAATATGTGTTGTCATGTAGATCGTCATAAGACAGTAAGCCTGTAAAGGTTAATCTTTGCCAATCCCATTTGCAAATGGTCTTGGCATGGACTTGAATAGTTTAAGCAAATCCAGAGATCGAGGTAAAACCGTGGAAAAGAAATTAAATGTTCCAGCAAAGAAGGAAGAATTAGTAAGTCTTCGTGCTGGTGATTATGTATATCTTACAGGAACCATCTACACAGCACGTGATGCTGCCCATAAGCGTATGATGGATACTTTGGAAAAGGGCGAGAGCCTCCCAATTGATGTAAAGGATAATTTGATTTATTATCTTGGACCAACACCAGCCCGTCCAGGTACAGTTATTGGTTCTGCTGGTCCTACAACTGCATCTCGTATGGACAAGTACACACCAACTCTTCTAGATATGGGAATGGCTGGAATGATTGGTAAGGGTAAGAGAAATCAGGCTGTACTTGATGCCTGTGTTCGCAATAAGTCTGTTTATTTTGCAGCAGTTGGTGGTGCTGGTGCACTTCTTTCTAAATGTATTAAGGAATCTGAAGTTGTTTCCTATGATGATCTTGGAACAGAAGCCATTCGTAAGCTTACTGTGGAAAATCTTCCTGTTATTGTAATTATCGATTCAGAAGGAAATAATCTTTACGAAACAGCTGTGGAAGAGTTTAAGAAATCTTTATAGAATTTTTGCAGAAAAGCAAAGTTACGAATTGGGAAAATAGAAAATTTATGGGGATGTGGACTGAAAGCAGTCTGCATAAGGTGAAAGTATGAGTGAAGAAAAGAAAACTTCATCAAAAACTTCCAAAAAACGTAGAAAAAAGAATGGTCGTAGAAATTTAATAATTACCATTTTTGTTCTTGTGATTCTTGCAGTCTGTGCAGCCTTATTATTTCTTGGAACAGGCTCTATTAGCAAGAAAAATGCAGTTACAAAGTACTTCAAGTCTTACAATACATCAGCATCTAAGCAGTTTAAGAATGCTTGTTATCCAATGATCTGGCAGAAAAAATACAAGCTGGAAAATGGAATGAGCCTGGAGGATGTTGTGGCAAACTCATTTGCCAGTCAGCAGTCATCTTCCAAGGATTCTTTCTTCAAAACAATCAGTATTCGAAGCAAAGAAAGTCTGGATGATGAGACAGAGCAGGCTTTTGCAGATGGTATGCAGTCAATTTATGGCATCAAAATGAAGCCTTCCAAAATGGAAAGAGTCAAGGTTGACTTTGAAATGAAGATGAGCGATGGCCAGACAGATAATGGAAGTAGCACACTCTATCTCTACAAATACCATGGCAAATGGTATGTGCTCTCCGATCCAATCTTACTTGTTAACCTGAATCTGGACGAAAGATAGGTTTTTTGTTGACAGAGACGAAGACTTTTGTTAATATGATTAAGCGCGTTTTTGCGCAGGATAATTGAATTCATACAGGAAATTATTCCTTGGTATGTGCAATCCGTCCTCATGGAGAAGTACTCAAGAGGCCGAAGAGGCGCCCCTGCTAAGGGTGTAGGTCGGGTGACCGGCGCGAGGGTTCAAATCCCTCCTTCTCCGTTTAGCAATAATGAATTATAGGAAAAATCACATTGACGAAATGTGTGTTTATGCTTATAATCGAAATGCTGAAAATTTAATATTCCTCGATAGCTCAATGGTAGAGCACTCGGCTGTTAACCGAGTTGTTGTAGG
>OMVA01000075.1 GCA_900314445.1 uncultured Lachnospiraceae bacterium
AAAATCACTTTTAAAAAAAAATACGGATCCGGTAATGAATGCCTGGGCAAAAAAACTAGTGGAAATAGCAAGGATTCCTAAAATGCCTGATTTTACTGAAATTAAAGTAGAGCCTATAAGTAAAGATAGATTCAAGAAGATACCATTTAAGGATGCGTATGAAGTACCTGCAGGAGATTTAGATACACTCTTAAAGAATACTTCAGCTCTTCAACGTATACATTCTTTCATAGAGGTTTCTGTAAGTAGAATCCAAGACTTTGTGAATCGTAAAATAAAGGAATTAGATGAAATGTTACATAATCTTGGCACCGCCTTCACTGATGAAAAATTTGAACATTATAAGACAAAATCAAAGTTAGAAGAATATCAGAATCTCGAAGAAAAGTATCCTGAAAGATTTAAACAGATGCGAGAAGAACAGCATAAGGAAAGAAGTATTAGCAGAAATTCAGGACTCAGAAGATAGGGGGCTTTGCCAGAAAGAATATGGCAGCAGATGGGTGTGGGCACCATAGAAAAGGGCATACTTGAAATAGCTGAAACATATGCTATAATATGCCTAGGCAAAAATGATGAAAGGTGCTCACAAGGCACGCAAAACCCCACGAGGTGCGAACTCGTGGGGTTTTTCTATTCCGTTTGGGCAAGGTGGCTTATGCCTTAGGCTGACTACCGACTACTCATCTCTGTCCAACCATTTGCAGATGTAGTAGGCAACTACA
Organism: uncultured Lachnospiraceae bacterium; assembly: GCA_900314445.1. GTDB lineage: Bacteria > Bacillota > Clostridia > Lachnospirales > Lachnospiraceae > Eubacterium_Q. The sequence continues at coordinate 726 of OMVA01000075.1, forward strand.
CTAGCCACAACAGAGATGATAAATGATGAAAGTATACTCACAAGCACACCCCCTTTCTGCACCAGTCTAGGGGTGGTAGCTTTTGCATTGTAAAATTTACCCTTGCATTACACAAGGGTTTTTGTATATTTTAGATAGGTAAAAAAACTCATTGATAAGATTAGCGGGCAAGGCGAAGCACAGTTATATTATAATATTATATATATCTTAGGGAGAAAAATTCCATGAAAAGAACGGATAAAACCAAGTACGAATGGAAAAAAGCATATATGGAAAAGGTGGAACTGATGAGGGAGTGGGGAGTTCCAGAAGTCACTCCGCAAGAGTTCTATCGTGACTTATTCCCAGAGGGCAGTCTGGAGAAGCGAGGAGAGATAAACTCTGGAAAGGGTAACATTGTAGCAAGCTGTCTGCGTCCGTCTGGAAGTGGCAGAACCAGACAATGGACTATCTATGATGACCTACAAGAGCTTGACAGAGTTGTGGGGGATAAATTCGGACTGATACCCCCTATCAGTTTTTACGGAAGAACCCACAGCAAAAAGAATGCTCATGAGCTCTTTGCTGTGGTAATTGACATTGATTATGTGGGGAAACAGCAGTTTAAGAACCTTTATAAGCAGTTTGGGAATGGGGTTCAGCTCAAGCCGACCTATGTTGTAAGCTCTGGTAAGGGGGTTCATGTCTATTACTTCCTGAAAGAACCTCTGGAGCTGTACCGAAACCGAGAGGAGAAGCTGGCAGAACTGAAAGAGCTGTTCATAAAAAGGCTCTGGAATGACACAAGCTCTATTAGACCAGACAGCCCAGATATAACAGGTATCTATCAAGGCTTTAGGTGTGTTGGAAGCCAGAGCAAGCTGGGGGCAGATTTCCCAGTAAGAGCATGGAAGTTCTCTGATGAGAGGTACACTTTGGAAGATATGCAAGCATTTTTTAAGCGGTGGCATAAAGATATAGACCTCACATCAATCTATGAGAAGCCTAAGAACCCGTCTAAGCTCTCTCTGGAAGAAGCAAAGGAGCTTTACCCAGAATGGTACGAAAGGCGAGTTGTGAGAAAAGAACCCAAGAAGCAAGGCACATGGGTATGTAATGAAGCCCTTTATGAGTGGTGGAAGAATAAAATCATAAATGAGGTGCAAGTGGGCGGTAGATACTTCTCAATTATGGCTTTGTGTGCCTATGGTTTGAAGTGTGGCATATCTGAAAGACGAATAAGGCAAGATGCCTATTCTTTTTTGGAGCATCTGGAGAGCCTGTCCTTTGATGATGATAACCACTTTACCAGGGAGGATGTAAAGGACGCATTAAAAGCCCTTAAAGCTGATAATAAGCTACTTTCTACTATGGCAAGCAGGGAATGGATAGAGAAGCAGACAAAGGTTGATATACCACCAAACAAGCGAAACGGGCGAAAACGAGCCATTCATGTGAAGTACATGAACAACCAAAGGGCTTTTAAGGTTGAAATGGGCGAGTGTACCAACGGTGGCAGACCAGACAAGCAGAATATAGTCAAAGAATGGCGAAAGAGCCACCCAGCCGGAAAGAAAGCCGACTGTATTAGAGAAACAGGGTTGAGCAAACCGACCGTCTATAAGTGGTGGAATGATGTGCAGCTGACGGATGCACAGAAGAAGCTTGGAGCTGAAATCAGGACAAACCCAGAAGGAGAAAAAGAGGTTTATTATCCGGTCGATGAGGGCGATGGAGATATGGTTTGGTATCCAGCAAGCTACATGGCATACCTTAATGCACAGGGTCTTGTTGAGTAGGCAGTGAGGTCAAGTGGCAAGCGAAGCGAGACGCCGTAGGGCAATACTTGACGGAACGGATGGAGCCAAGAAAAAAGATGGCAGCGGAGATGTGTGAACACCACAGGTGTGAATACATCTCTTAGCTATGAAAGGGGTTGAGGGGCAACGCCCCCACCCTCGGAGAGCACCCGCAGTTTGACACTTGTGTCAATCTGCATAGGGTGTTATGCTCTTTTTCAAAGAGCATAAGCAACAAAGCCGGAAGGAGGTCGCTAAATGGCATTTAGTTACAGCTTTCACTTGTCAGCAAAATCGCACGCTGTCACTTCTGTCGGGAAGGTTGGACAGGTCGAAAAGCACAATTTGAGAAAGTACAAGTCAGAAAAATATGACCGATCACAGATAGTCACAATTAGAGGAACAGACTCACTCCTGGATGATGTGAAGAAGGTCTATCATGAAGAGTTTGACGAGTGCCTGGAGCGGTACAACCAAGGCAAGAGGGAAGACCGCAAGATTAAGAATTACTTGGAGCACGTATCCAATTCTCGAAGTGATGTTGCAGCGGAAATCATAATCCAGGTAGGAGACAAGGACTTCTGGAAGGATATTCCGAAAGAAGACCAAAGAGCCATGGTATACATATTTAAGGATCAGATCAAGACATTGGAACAGATACTGCCAGGGTTCAAGATTGCAAATGCGACTATACATTTCGATGAGTCAAGTCCACATATGCATGTTGTTGGCGTACCAGTAGCTGATGGATATGTGAAAGGAATGGAAAAGCAGGTAGCCAAAACCAAGGTTTTTACAAAGGAAAGTCTTACAAAATGTCAGGATGTGCTGAGAAAACATGCTGAAATAGGAATAAATTTAAATCATAAGCTGTTTGGTGATGTGCAGCTAAAAGAAAAAGAAAAAGGGAGAAACAGAGATATACCTAAATATGCTATGGATGACTGGACAGAAATTCAGGCAGAAATAAAAGATGGCACAAGAGAACTGGAGCAACTAGAGAAGAGTACCAATGAAGCTCAAGAGGTTCTGAAAAATACAGAATATGCTATTACTTCCTTAACAGCTGATAAACAAGATATAGAAAATAAGATTGATACATTATCTGCGTTAACAAAAATATTTGAAGGCAACAAAGAAGAAGCTAATAGAAGGCTTCAGCAAACGAGAGGTTTGCTAACTAAAACATACGAAGATTTGTTACAAGTGCAACGCGAGAAATTAGAATTAGAGAATAAAATCAGTAGCTTAGAAGATGAAAAAAGCCAAGCAGAAGATTCGTTAGAAGATATAAAAAAAGAACAAGTACAGGTTCAATCACATCTTGATAAGATTAAAGATGTGGTTTCCACTTTTACAGAAACTAAAGCTGGAATTGAATTAGAAGTTGAAAGGTTAGAACGAGATAAATCAGATGCATCTGAAGACCTGCAGAAGGCTCTAAATTCTCTTCAAAGGACAAAAGATGAACAAATAGCCACGCAATATAGAATAAGAGAATTAAAGGGTGAAGTAGAGGCCCTGGAAGACAGAAAATCACTTTTAAAAAAAAATACGGATCCGGTAATGAATGCCTGGGCAAAAAAA
>OMVA01000030.1 GCA_900314445.1 uncultured Lachnospiraceae bacterium
TTTTTCTACTTCTGCCTTCTTAGGCTTAATCTTCTTTTCTGGTTCTGGTTTCTTTGGTGGGAACTTTGTGTTGATGGCTTCCATTGTCTTTTCCATATCCAAACGAGCGAAAAGGATTTCTGGAGCATCCGTAACGCGAGTTCCTGATGGATAGCGACCAAATGAACCAAGCTCTGTTACGCCACGAAGTGGTGCGTTCAGCATCTTAGCAATCTTCTCAGATGTTTCTGGCAGGAATGGGTGAAGAAGGGATGCACCAATCATGATTCCTTCTGTCAGGTTGTAAAGTACTGTAGAAAGACGTGGAACGTCCTTCTCATCCTTCGCAAGTACCCAAGGCATTGTTTCATCAATGTACTTGTTCAGACGCTTGAAGATGTTGAAGATTTCTGTCAGAGCATCTGCAACACGGAGTTTCTCCATGCATGCATTAACCTTAAGACGAGAATTGTTAATAAATGCCTTCAGGTCTTCGTCAACTGCATCTGTTACATGAGCATCTGTTACTTCGCCACCGAAGTACTTATTTGTCATGGAAATTGTACGGTTTACAAGATTTCCAAGTGTATTTGCAAGATCAGAATTTACTCTTTCAATCATGAGTTCCCATGAAACAACACCATCGTTTTCAAATGGCATTTCATGAAGCAGGAAGTAACGAACTGCATCGATACCGAAGAAATCGACCATATCATCTGCGTAAATTACATTTCCCTTAGACTTAGACATCTTACCATCTGACTGAATCAGCCAAGGATGTCCAAATACCTGCTTAGGAAGTGGCAGATCCAGAGCCATCAGCATGATTGGCCAGTAAATTGTATGGAAACGAAGAATATCCTTACCAATCAGGTGAAGGTCTGCTGGCCAGAACTTCTTGAAGTAGTCGCTCTGCTGATCATATGTCTTATCTGCATCATAACCAAGACCAGTGATATAGTTTGTAAGCGCATCAATCCATACGTATACAACGTGCTTTGGATCAAAGTCTACAGGAATTCCCCACTTAAATGATGTACGAGAAACACAGAGATCCTGAAGACCTGGCTTCAGGAATGTATTTACCATTTCATTCTTACGAGATTCTGGCTGAATAAAATCAGGATTCTTCTCGATATATTCGATTAACTTTGGAGCATACTTGCTCATCTTGAAAAAGTAAGCTTCTTCCTTTGCAGGCTGTACGTCACGACCACAGTCAGGACACTTGCCGTCTACAAGCTGGCTCTTTGTCCAGAAAGATTCACAAGGTGTACAGTACATTCCTTCATACTCACCCTTATAGATATCGCCCTTGTCATAGAGCTTCCTGAAAATCTTCTGTACTTCTTTTTCATGATAGTCATCCGTTGTACGAATGAACTTGTCGTAGGAGGTATTCATCAAATCCCAGATACGCTTAATTTCGCCAGCCTTCTCATCTACAAATTCCTTAGGTGTAGAGAGACTTTCGAAAGCCTTTGTTTCGATTTTCTGACCGTGTTCATCCGTACCTGTCTGGAACTGCACGTCATAGCCGATGAATCTCTTGTATCTTGCAATCGCATCAGCAAGTACGATTTCGTATGTGTTACCAATGTGTGGCTTACCAGATGCATACGCAATCGCTGTGGTAATGTAATAAGGTGTCTTTGCCATTTTTATAAATCCTCCTAATGTTCTGGCTGGCTAATGAAACCGCTAGCTCATTAATATATATGTGACTAACCGAAGGTTTGATGATAACTTTCAGCTAATGCAATAATGAAAGAATCCGGATTATACAATCCGGATTCTTTCTTGCAATCATTAAGTAATGTAACAGGTTAGCTTTTAACCAACGCGTAACTTGAACTTCTGAATTTCCTGATCAGAATCCACGATTTCCATCTCTCCACCAAGTTCTCTAACCTTGCTGGCGAATTCTTCATATCCACGCTTAATATACTGGATATCTTCAATCGTACTGAAACCATCTGCTGCAAGAGCTGCTATAACAAGAGCCGCTCCCGCTCTAAGATCAGATGCTACCAGACGAGCACCGTTGTAGCGCTCAATACCAGTAATGAAAGCTGAATTTCCTTCTACTCTGATTTTTGCTCCCATGCGACAAAGTTCTGACACATAACGAAAACGATTTTCAAAAATACTTTCCGTTACAATACTGGTTCCACTTGCAAGTGCCAGAGCCGCTGCCATCTGGGCCTGCATATCTGTTGGGAATCCAGGATATGGAAGGGTCTTAATCTGTGTAGGACGAAGCTTTCCATCCGCCATAACTCGAACAGAATCATCATATTCGATTACGGTGGCACCCATTTCTAATAACTTTGAAGAAATAGCTTCTAAGTGCTTTGGAATAACGTTCTTTATTAAAATATTTCCACGAGTTGCAACTGCCATTGCCATAAATGTTCCAGCTTCAATCTGATCTGGAATAATGGAATACTCTGCGCCATGCAGTTTCTGCACTCCACGGATACGAATGACATCAGTACCGGCACCCTTGATGTTAGCACCCATTGTGTTCAGAAAGTTCGCTACGTCTACAATGTGCGGTTCCTTTGCTGCGTTTTCAATTGTGGTCTTTCCTTCTGAAAGAGCTGCTGCAAGCATGATATTAATTGTAGCTCCAACAGATACAGTATCGAGATAAATATGCGCGCCCTTTAAGCTATCTGCTCTGGCAACAATACGTCCACCTGTTACGATTTCTGTTGTTGCTCCAAGCATCTCAAATCCCTTGATATGAAGGTCAATTGGTCTTGAACCAATATCACAACCACCTGGGAGAGCTACATTTGCAAACTTATATTTACCCAGCAAAGCGCCGATTAAATAATAAGATGCACGGATTTTACGGATATACTCATCATCTACTGCCAGATTCTCATCATCGCGAATGCCCTTACCGCAGATTTCTACAGTGTGCTTATCACGATATACAACAGTAGCTCCAATATTTGAAATTGCTTTTAAAAGGGTAATCGTGTCAGATACATAAGGTACGTTCTCGATTACGACCTTTTCATCTGTCATGATGGCTGCCGCAAGGATACCAAGAGCTGCGTTTTTGGCGCCAGCAATTGTCACCTCTCCTTCAAGCGGTTTTCCACCCTTAATAATGTACTGTTCCATACAAAAGTCTTCCTTGTTTTTACGCGACAACAAAGCAGAACACGCCGTGCCACTTGATACAATCTTTCGTATTATAACACAAATGAATCACGTGTCAAAAAATCGTTATTTACCGGCTTTTGTTTCACAATAAATGCAACGATATACACCATGTTCTTTATCAGTCAGTTTAAAAATCTGTGGTATTCCTGGTTCTACAGCAGAAATACATCTAGGATTCTTACAGTGTTTTATGTTGACTAATTTTTCTGGAAGATTTACTTTCTTCTTTTCTACTGTAACCCCATCCTTAATGATGCTGACTGTAACATTAGGGTCAATATAACCGATTACATCCAGATTAATATCATAGGAAGCACTATCAATCTTAATGATATCCTTCTTGCCCATCTTTCCTGAAGTTGCTCTCTGAATAATTGCTACTGAACAATCAAGTTTATCCAGGCCAAGGTCAAAATAGATCTTCATGGCATTGCCAGCCTTGATATGATCTAGAACAATTCCGTTTTGAATTGAATCAATTTTCATTACGCATTTACCTCCAGAAGTTTCATAATCAGTGCCATACGGATAATCTTTCCATACTTAACCTGTCTGAAATAACAAGCTCTTGGATCTGCATCCACTTCCCTGGCAATCTCATTTACACGTGGGAGTGGGTGAAGGACAATCATGTCATCCTTTGCCATTGCCATTTTCTTCATATCCAGAATGTATGTATCCTTCAGGCGGACGTAGTCTGCTTCATTGAAGAATCTTTCCTCCTGAACTCGTGTCATGTAGAGTACGTCAAGTTTGCCGATATTTTCTTCCAGGGATGTTATTTCTTCGTATTCGCATCCTGCTGGTTCGATGACTTCAGAGATGATGTAGTCTGGAACCTTTAATTCTTCAGGGGAAATCAGGACGAACTTCACCCCTTCATATCTTGACATGGCCTTGATGAGGGAATGAACGGTACGGCCGAACTTCAGGTCACCTGCAAGTCCTACTGTCAGATGGTCGAATCTTCCCTTTTCTTCCCAGATTGTAAGAAGATCTGCCAGAGTCTGTGTTGGATGATTGTGTCCACCATCTCCGGCATTGATGATTGGAACTGGTGAATACATGGAAGCAAGCTTTGGCGCCCCTTCGTTTGGATGACGCATGGCAATGATGTCCACGAACTGACCAACTACGCGAACTGTATCCTCTACACTTTCTCCCTTTGTAACAGAAGATGTGTTGGATGATGGGAAGCCTTCTACGCTTCCGCCAAGGTCCAGCATTGCTGACTCAAAGGAAAGGCGAGTTCTTGTTGATGGTTCATAGAAAAGTGTTGCCAGTTTCTTTCTCTTACAAACCTCTGCATATTTATCCGGATTCTTGATGATGTCTTCACCAAGGGATACAAGTTCTGCAACTTCCTCTACTGATAAATCCATTGGATCAATTAAATGTCGCATATATTTCTCCTTTTCTACTTCTGTCTTTTCTCTTTACAAATGAACTGCTCTCTGGCCCATCGAGCTATGCCCATCTCGCTTTCACTTGGCTCACCTGCGCACAAAGAAGCCCTGACCTAAGTCAGAGCTGTAAAATTAATCGTTATAATTCTTGATGAGTGTGTACATAACTGCTTTTTCAGCATGGCGTCTGTTTTCAGCTTCATCAATAATAACATCCATGAACTTATGCTCGATGCCTTCAGAAATTTCAAAACCAACATGCATAGGCATATCATGGAATACAAGAGCCTTGGAATCAGCAAGGAGCTCTTCGTTCAGCTGGAATGGCATCATCTTCTTCATAAGTTCCTTCTTACGGTCCTGGTAAGCTGGATCATTGAAAAATTCCATATCAAGCCATGTATCTGTGTACATAACATCCATATCATTTACATATTTCTTTACTTCTTCAGCAGGCATAGAAGGATCCAGTTCTACATAGTGACCTGTTGCTGCTGCATCAGCGTAGAAGTTTGCGTCTACTGCTGTTTCATTTACCAGTGGTGTAAGACCATAAAGTGTACCCTTGCCAACCTTAGCAAAGAATTCAACAAGTGAATTGAATACATTGTTCTTAGCGCCAACATACATGAACTTAACATCCAGTGTTCCAAATCTTTCCAGAACAGTCAGCATATCTGCAAGGATCTGACATGGATGGAATGAGTTATCACAACCATTAATAAATGGAACGCTTGAGTACTTACCGAACTCCTGAACTGTCTCGTTCTTAACAAGACGTGCCATGATGATATCAACATTTCTACTTACATACTTAATTTCAGATTCTCTTTCACCTAAAACGAAGTTTGAATCTCTCCAAAGCTGGTTGAAATAAGAACCACCAAGCTCTGTAATTCCTGTTGTAAAGGAAAGGAATGTACGAGTAGATGTCTTTTCAAATAATGTATAAAGCTTCTTTCCTGCCAGCGCATTTGAATACTTCTCAGGATTTTTCTTCATATCCATCGCAAGATCCAACATGCCTTCCAGTTCTTCTGCAGAAAAGTTTTCAAAATTTAACATGTGCTTCATGATATACGCCCTCTTTAAACTTGAGTTTACTTTTACCGCGGTCATTATACCATAAATTTTCTGGATTGTGAGGGCAAATGTGATTAGTGCGCATTCCATTTACATAAATTTTTTGACGACTTATTTTCCCCTTTTCTTCCATAATATAAAGAGGACATAGCCATCGGCTATGCCCTCTTTATTTTGTGTGATTTTAAATTTTTTGTTCCGTAATGATTACTGAATTTCAGCCTTAAGAGCGTCAGCTACATCTGTCTTCTCCCAAGGAAGGTCAAGGTCATTTCTTCCGAAGTGACCATAAGCTGCTGTCTGCTTGTAGATTGGACGACGAAGATTCAGCATCCTAATGATACCGGCTGGACGAAGGTCGAAATGCTTTTCGATGATTTCGATGAGCTTGTCGTCTGAAGCCTTACCAGTACCGAATGTGTCGATATTGATAGATGTTGGACGAGCAACACCGATTGCATAGGAAAGCTGGATTTCACACTTGTCAGCAAGACCAGCTGCAACGATATTCTTTGCAACGTATCTAGCTGCGTAAGCTGCAGAACGGTCTACCTTTGTTGGATCCTTTCCTGAGAAAGCACCACCGCCGTGACGACCATATCCACCGTAAGTATCAACGATAATCTTACGACCTGTAAGACCAGAATCTCCGTGAGGGCCACCAATTACGAAACGTCCTGTTGGATTGATGAAGTACTTTGTATCTGCATCAACCATATCCTGAGGAATGATTGGATCGAATACATACTTCTTGATATCTTCATGAATCTGTTCCTGAGTTACATCTTTAGCATGCTGAGTTGAGCAAACTACTGTATCAACACGGGTTGGCTTGCCATCCTCATCATATTCGATTGTAACCTGTGTCTTACCATCTGGACGAAGGTAAGGAAGTGTTCCATCCTTACGAACATCTGCCAGACGCTTAGCAAGCTTCTGAGCAAGAGCGATTGGGTAAGGCATGAATTCTGGTGTTTCGTTTGTAGCATAACCGAACATCATACCCTGGTCACCTGCGCCGATTGCTTCGATTTCGCTGTCATCCATCTGATTTTCCTTTGCTTCCAGTGCCTTATCAACACCCATAGCAATATCAGCTGACTGATCATCGATTGCTGTGATAACACCACATGTGTCACAGTCAAAACCGTATGTTGCATTATCGTAGCCGATTTCTCTGATTGTCTCACGAACAATCTTCTGAATGTCTACATATGCATTTGTACGGATTTCGCCCATAACAAGAACGATACCTGTTGTACAAGCTGTTTCGCAGGCAACATGTGAGTTAGGATCCTGCTCAAGCAGTGCGTCCAGAACTGCATCAGAAATCTGGTCGCAGATTTTGTCTGGATGTCCTTCTGTAACGGACTCAGACGTAAAAAGTCTCTTTTTCATAAGTTCTCCTTTCACTTTTATGGATGTACTCTGCCAAATGAGATGTGCATACTTTCTCATTTTGCAACAATAAAATTGTTATTACTCCAGGCGCAGAGACACCCAAAGCGGGAAAAAGAAAAATCCGACACAAAATAGAGTCGGATTTGAAGTCATTCTTTTTCAAATCCTCTTATTGATCGCAGCCGGCAGATACATGATCAAACCCTCGCGCTCAGGTCGGCACCTTTCCAATTACTCTGAAAGTGAAATGACACTCTCATTTGTTCAGGGGTTGCCGTGGTTTCAACGTCCCTTGTGACTCCACCACTCTGAATAAGAGAAATCCTTGTTTTACATTTGCTACAATACAACGAATTTTTATCCACGTCAACAAATGATTTGCATAAGTTTGATACTTATTGCAATATTTTGCTACAGTATTAAATGTTTCTGAATTTTTCTGCACTTTTTTATAGTTTTTCCCAAAAGTTCCCCGGCTAAATCTGTGTTATAATAACCAGCATGAAAGCAAAACTCATTTACCAAATCAGGAGGATTCTATCCCCCTGTAAAAAATTATGGAGGCGTATCATGAAAAAAGACGATTGTATCTTTTGTAAGCTCGCCAATGGCGACATCCCAACAAATACTATTTATGAAGATGATTTTTTTCGCGTAATCTTAGACGCAAGCCCTGCAAATCTTGGACATGCTCTGATTCTGCCAAAGGAACATTTTGCGAATATCTTTGAAGCCGATGATGAATATCTGGCAAAGGCACTTCCACTTGCCAAGAAGGTTGCCTCTGTTATTAAGGAAGAATTTAAGTGTGATGGCGTCAACATTCAGCAGAATAATGGTACAGCTGCCGGCCAGACTGTATTCCACCTGCACATCCACATCATTCCTCGTTACGACAGTGATAACTTCACCCTCAATTGGCCTCAGAAGTCTCCTAGTGCTGATGAACAAAAAGAGATTGCAGCCAGACTTTCTGCAAAACTTCAGTAATCAGAAATCCCTGACAAAAGTCAGGGATTTTTTGTGGAATAATACCCAAAGTTTCCTCTCAGGCAAGTAAAAATAGGTACTTTCGCTTATAGACAAAATAAATTACTAATGATAAAGTGCAATTGATATGGCTTTGCGCTATTTACTTGCATTTTCGAAGGGCTAAAAGTTTTTTTGTAGAGCACTGATTTTAATATATTTGCTGTTAGGAACAGCCAAACAGGAGGTAACGAGCTTTGAGTTTATCCGCAGAAATTTCCAGATTTCAGGACAAGGAAGTTATCAAACTTTCCGCTGATAAGTACACTGCAATTATTGCACCATTCCTTGGTAGTAACATTGTAGAGATGTATGACACAGAGTTGGACATTGATTTCTTCAGACACGATTCCAATCGTACAATCGAAGAAATGAAGGCAGCCGCTGAAATTTACGGTTTCCCTACACTTCTTTTCGCCAACCGTCTTCACGATGGTGTCTTACAGGCAAGCGATTATACTTATCACTTCCCTGTAAATGAACCTGTCGGTGGTAACCACCTTCATGGATTCTTACATAAAAGAGAACATAGCATTGTAACTGCTGAGGTTGTTGGTGAATCAGCTGTTGCAAAGACAGAATATGTATATGATGCAAAGGATGAATTCTTCGAATACTTCCCAGTTCCATTCAAGGCTGAATTCACATTCACTCTGGATGCAAAGGGAATGCATTATGAAGTAAGCATCACAAACCAGTCTGACCGTCAGATGCCAGTAATGATTTGCAACCACTGCGCATTCAATGGTCCATTCAAGAAGGGTGCCAAGGCACTGGATACCAGACTTTGGCTTCCAATTGGAGACAAGTGGGAACTGGATCCTAAGACAAATTGTCCTACCCTTGCTACTCTTCCACATACAAACCACGACCGTCAGTATATTGCCGGCGACCTGGTTCCAGTTGAGCAGGATATCGACAATGATGTATTCGAAATGACTGATGGCGAGTATGCCGGTAAGCCTTTCCGTGGTGCTATCCTGACTGATACAGAATCCTTTGATCAGATTATTTATGAAGTAGATGAGCAGTTTAAGTTCTGGGTTGTATGGAATGATCACGGTGACAAGAACTACTTCTGTCCAGAACCAATGACTTGGATGATCAACGCTCCTAACCTTGCAATTCCAGCTTCTGAATCTGGTTATAAGGAACTTGCTCCAGAAGAAACTTTCACAATTAAGGAAAGAATCTACTCTAAGCGTCACGACGATTAATTGGTACTTAAAAATTTTCAGGTTCTAATTTTTAAGTACACTTTTTCAAATGTCATTTTTTCAAGTAATTTTTTCAAGTAATTTTTTGAAAAAGTGTTTTTTGAAAGCAAGTCGTCTCTTACTATGAAACACAAAGCAGATGTGACTCATTCACATCTGCTTTTTTATTTTTCCTCTTCCCCTGCAGAAGTATCGTCAAGGATTTTGAAAATTTTTTCTATTTTTATGCAAAAATAAGTGTTTTTACGCAAACGTTTCCGTAATTCCACTTTCCAGATTACATGGTCACTTGTGAGAAAGTCTACTCACTATTTTGAAATACGGTTACTAATTTCCTGCCCGTCTGTCGACTCTGAAGGGTTGAAATTCTTGTATTTCTACCATAACTATTATATAATTTTTCTAATTTACGGTGGGTTGTGGCTTGGGGTCCTTTCCTCCGTAAAAATCAAGGGGTTTCACCCAAAAATACTTTCAGGAAGGGAAGGTAAACTATATGAAGTTCGGTTACTTCGATGACGCAAAAAAAGAGTACGTTATCACTTCTCCAAGAACTCCTTATCCATGGATCAACTACCTTGGAACAGAAGGATTCTTTTCACTGATTTCCAACACAGCAGGCGGATATCATTTCTACAAGGACGCACGTCTTAGACGTATTACACGTTATCGTTACAACAACGTTCCTGTCGATTTAGGCGGACGTTATTTCTACATCAACGATGATGGTGTAGTTTGGAATCCAGGCTGGTCTCCAGTTAAGACAGAGCTTGATTTCTATCAGTGCCGTCATGGTATGGGTTACACAGTTATCACAGGTAAGAAAAATGAATTAAAGGCTGAAGTTACTTTCGTTGTTCCACAGGGTTATAACGGTGAAGTACAGAAGGTTGTTCTTAAGAATGAAGGCACAACACCTAAGTCATTCACATTCTTCTCATTCCTTGAGTGGTGCTTATGGAACGCTGAAGATGATGAACACAACTTCCAGAGAAACTTCAACACAGGTGAAGTTGAAGTAGAAGGTTCTACACTCTTCCACAAGACAGAATATAAGGAGCGTCGTGATCACTTCGCTTTCTATACAGTAAATACAGAAATCGACGGTTATGATTGTGACCGTGAAAGCTTCATGGGTCTTTACAATGGATTCGATCGTCCTGACGTTGTATTCGAAGATCAGGCTAAGAATTCTAAGGCTGATGGCTGGTCTCCAATTGCTTCCCACATGATCAAGATGGATCTTGCTCCAGGTGAAGAAAAGACTCTCGTATTTATTCTTGGTTACGTTGAGAACGGCAAGGACAAATGGAATGCCGATGGTTCTATGAAGAAGGACAAGGCCTATGCAATGATCGAGCAGTTCAACACAGCTGAAAAGGTTGATGCAGCTCTCGAAGCAAACAAGGCTATGTGGGAAGATCTTCTTTCCAAGTATACAGTTAACACACCTGACGAGAAAGTTGACCGTATGGTTAACATCTGGAATCAGTATCAGTGCATGGTTACATTCAACATGTCACGTTCTGCTTCTTACTTCGAATCTGGTATCGGCCGTGGAATGGGCTTCCGTGATTCAAACCAGGATCTCCTTGGTTTCGTTCACCAGATCCCACCTAGAGCTCGTGAACGTCTGATTGACCTTGCTTCAACACAGTTTGAAGATGGTGGTTGCTATCATCAGTATCAGCCTCTTACAAAGAAGGGTAATGATGCTGTCGGCGGAGACTTCTCAGACGATCCATTATGGATGATTCTTTCAACAGTTGCCTACATTAAGGAAACAGGTGACTTCTCAATTCTTGATGAGTCAGTTCCTTATGACAATAATGAAGAACTTGCTAAGCCAATGTTCGATCACCTCCATAGATCATTCTATAGAGTTGTAAACAATGTAGGTCCTCACGGACTTCCTCTGGCAATGAGAGCTGACTGGAACGACTGCATTAACCTTTCATGCTTCTCTGATACTCCAGGTGAAAGCTTCCAGACTTACACAAACCCTAAGTTTGCTGCTGAAGGTGGCTACTCAAAGAGAGCTGAGTCTGTGTTCGTAGCTACTCTTTTCTCTTACACAGCACCTAAGTACATCGACCTTTGCAAGCACATTGGTAAGGACGATGAAGCTGCAGCTGCACAGGCTGAACTTGATAAGATGAACAAAGCAATCAAGGAATTTGGTTGGGACGGTGATTGGTTCCTCAGAGCATATGACGACTTCGGTAAGAAGATGGGTTCTAAGGAATGTGAAGAAGGTAAGATTTTCATCGAACCACAGGGCTTCGGTATCCTGGGCGATGTTGGTAAGGAAGAAGGCTTCGATAAGAAGATTCTGGATGCTGTTGATGAGCAGCTTGGATGCAAGTATGGTCTCTGCCTGAACGCTCCTGCCTTTACAAAGTACTACATCGAATATGGTGAAATCTCTACATATCCTGCTGGATATAAGGAGAATGGTTCTGTATTCTGCCACAACAATGCTTGGATGATTGCTGCTGCAGCTCACGCTGGGCAGGGCGACCGTGCATTTGACTGGTATTCAAGAATTGCTCCTGCATTCGTAGAAGAAATTTCTGATATTCATAGAACTGAGCCATATGTATATGGTCAGATGATTGCTGGTACAGGTGCTAGCCGTATTGGTGAAGGAAAGAACTCATGGCTGACAGGTACAGCTGCTTGGAACTTCGTTGCAATCAGCCAGTACATCCTGGGTATCCAGCCTGAATTCGACGGACTCAGAGTTGATCCTTCTATCCCATCAGCTTGGGATGGCTTCAAGGCTTCTCGTAAGTTCCGTGGCGATATCTACGAAATCGAAGTTAAGAATCCTAACCACGTTTGCAAGGGCGTCGTAAAGCTTGTTGTTGACGGCGCTGAAGTTGCTGGCAACATCATCCCTGTAGCAGGCGACGGTGCAACTCATAAGGTTGAAGTTACACTGGGCTAATTGATTCCTGATTCACAAGTACTAAATTGCAATTTAG
>OMVA01000028.1 GCA_900314445.1 uncultured Lachnospiraceae bacterium
CAGCTTTTCTACACCATAGCATCCAGTTATATTACCCTCTATCTTGCGATTGTTTTCCTGGTAGTTGCCAACACCATCGTGGGTGTTCAGTTCCTGATGAGTCAGCAGAAAACCGGGCGCAGATACCAGACCCTGATTCGCCTGGGAGCTACTTACGAAACCCTTTGCCAGTCTGCTGGAAAGCAAATTACCTGGTTTATGGGACTTCCTGTATTGGTTGCGGCTGTCAGCAGTCTGTTTGGAGTCAGGGCGTTATTTACAGGGATACTCTCGTCCCGAACCCGTGGGACAGTGTCTGAAATGCTGCTTGTATCTGCTGCTATGATTTTGCTGCTTTGCGTGATAGAATATATTTATATGAGAGTGGTCAAGCGCTCCAGTGATCGGTATTTGCTGACACTGATGCAGCCGCAGAGAGAAGAATAATTTGGAAGGAGGTGCTGTCGTGAAAAGAATTGCTGTTGTGGAAGATGAAGTCTATATGCGGGAAGAACTCTGCAATATGCTCCAAAAGGACGGGTATCTTGTGGAGGCAATCACCGAGTTTGAAGATGCCGCTCGGCTCTTGGCAGCCCTCCGTCCTGACCTCGTGATCTTAGACCTGAATTTACCAGAAATCAGTGGCTTTCAAATCTGCCAGGAGTTAAAGAATAAAACCGCTATCCCCATCCTGGTGCTGACTTCCAGAGATCAGGTAAAGGATGAACTGCAAGCGTTCCAGTTGGGTGCAGATGAATATTTGACGAAGCCGTGCAGAAAAGACCGACTTCTCGCCAGGGTATCCAATATTCTCAAAAGGTATGAAGGTCGTACCAACCTCATAGAGGGATTGGACTTCTTGTTGGACCAGCAGACCTACACACTTTATATTCATAACACCTCTGTGGTGCTTCCAAAAAATCAGGGAAAACTGTTGGTTGCTCTTTTGGCAAGTGGTGATGCACTGGTTACAACGGAGCAGCTTTGCATGGCACTGTGGGGAACTACGGAATACATAGATGAAAATGCCTTGCAGGTTAACCTGACCCGGTTGAAAAAAACGATGTCCGCCCTTGAAATGAAGCAGCGAATCGTTGCAGTTCGAGGAATGGGCTACCGTTTGGAAGCGGAGGTGTCTCTATGAAGCAGCTTTGGCACATGATAGAACGGTACTACCCCTGGCTTCTGTTGCTGCTGGGCGTGGATTGCTTTTGCGCTGTCATTCTTTGGATTTCTGACATTCAGGCATTTCAAACCTTGATCGGGTTAGTAGTTCTGACGAGCATCCTTTTGTTTTCAGCGATTCTGTTTGTACTAAACAAGAGGGAGAACACCCACATGGAACTGTTCCGGGATTTCCTCAGTGATCCTACCATCTGCAATGAAGAACGGCTGCTCAGTGCCATTAGTCAGAAAGAAGGAGAATCTGTCCGATTTTTGGCTTCGGTTTTACGGGAATACAAAAACGAGAGTAACAATATGGCGGATGCCCTACGGGACTATGAAGAATACGTGGAGGGCTGGGCACATGAAGCGAAAACGCCCCTATCGTTGCTGACCATGCTCTTGGATAACCGGAACGATGAAATCTCTCCTTCCCTGCAAGCAAAGCTGGATTATGTCCGCAGTCAGCTTCAGGAGGATGTCACGCAGATGCTGTACTATGCCCGGTTGAAGAGCAGTACAAAGGATTACCGATTTGAGGATGTCAATTTGAATGACTGCTTGGGTGAAGTTCTGGAGGACTATGCCCCACTTCTTGAAGAGAAGCAGTTTGTCATTCTCAACAAACTGCAATCTGAAACAGTCTATACAGACCGTAGAGGACTTCAGTTTATGTTAGGACAGATCGTTAGCAATGCCATCAAATATAGCAGCGATAGTCCCATGCTTACGATTTCCATGATACATTCGGAGACCGCAGATATCCTTTCTGTTGAAGATAACGGCATTGGCGTAAAAAAATATGATCTGCCGTACATTTTTCAAAAGGGCTTTACCGGGGATTCTACTGACAGCAGAAAGAAGGCTACCGGTATGGGACTTTACCTGGTTAAGAAGATGGCCGACGATCTAAATCTTCATCTGGAAGCTACTTCCCAGTGGGGAAAGGGCTTCAAGATTGTCATCTTCTTTCCTAAATTGAGATCCAACGGAGGGAAATAATATAAACAGAAAAACGCCCGCAGGATTTTCTCCTGCGGGCAGCGTGTTGTCAGCTATCCAAAGGCTTGTATTCTGTTACAGTTTTCAGATAGGTTTCGGGATCGCCATTCAATATCAAGTCAGCATATGCTATCGGGTCATTGTAGATCAAATAATCCAACTCTGACCGCTGATACATATTGTCTGCAATCTCGTTCTCAACAGCGATAGTGTCAATCGCAATCATTCTGCCGTCCCTGAATTTCAGTTCCACACAGCAATTATCCATAGTGTAAGCACAAGATATTAAGGTTTTCATGGTATGTCCTCCATAATTCGAAATATAAAGCGAAAATCCCGTCTGACTTCCTGTTAGAAATCAGACGGGATTTGTCCGTATGCACCCCGGAAACCGTCAGCTAACAGTTGATAAGTAAATTAGTTCCTTATCACTGTTAAGCCAATGATTTTCGGGCTTTCCTTTATTTATAGCGAATTATAACATCGAATTCCGATTATTCTGATCAGCGGAGCACTTAGCTGCATCCAGGGCAATGGCAAGCATTACTCCCACAAGATCATCCTGTGGTCGCATAATGTCTACAACATAGGTGTCACCCCAATGGAAAAGTTCCTTGCTAATATGCATGACCTGATAACCACCTTCATAGGCATCATAATTCCACTGCAGAAAATCCCCAGAAAGACTCCAGCCACGATAATCAATATCGAACTGTGGTGTAAAGAGAGAGAATTTTCTCTTGATTCGGCCATAGGACTGACCGCCAATTGAAATTTCAAACTCCTGGAAAATTCGAAAAACCTTTTCCTGAATCACACCCAGTTCCTGATTGTTACGTGCATCGAAGACTCGAATGCGGTGACCGATGGAAAAGAGATCCGCCTTTACAAAAAAGACTGGATTACCATTTCCATCAAATACATTGTAGGTATCTGTCCAGGAAAACACCTTCTGCTTAATTAAAAATCTACTCATACTTTTCTCCCTGTTTTTTCTATCTGTTCACTTTCCCCCAAAAAAGACTGCCAGATTTCTCCAGCAGTCCTCCTGAAAGACTATATTATAATTTTTATCTCTTATTACTTCTTCTCCAAATCTTTCTTTCCTCAGCCTCCTTAATCAGTTCATCACGGAAGTCAGGATGAGCAATGGAAATCAAGCGTTCAGAACGCTCCCATGTGGAACGGCCTTCCAGATTTACAACACCATATTCTGTGGCAATAAAGTAGACCTGGCTTCGAGGAGATGTGATGACATCGCCATTAAACTGAGGCAGAATGCGGGAATGCCGCTCCCCCTTCTCATCTTCAAAGACAGAGCTCATACAGATAAAGGCCTTTCCTCCACGAGATGCAGAGGCACCTGTCAGGAAATCCAGCTGTCCACCGGTTCCCGAAATCTGGCGGGAGCCAACTGTCTCTGCAGCAACCTGGCCATAGAGATCAACTGCCACACAGGAGTTGATGGAAACCATGTTATCAATCTCAGCGATGACACTTGGTCTGTTTACATATTCCAGTGGATATGCTGCAATACCTGGATTCTTCTCCAACCACTTATACAATTCATGGGATCCAACGGCACATCCAAAGACCCCCTTTCTTGGATCCACTTTCTTTTTCTTATTGGTCAGTTTGCCCGCCTTATAAAGAGCAAGGTAAGCATCGGAACAAAGCTCGGTATGCATACCTAAATCCTTCACATCAGACTGAGCAATCAACTCACCCACTGCATTTGGCATGGAACCAATACCCAGTTGCAGAGTTGCTCCATCTACGATGTAAGGCACAATGTGCTTGGCAATTAAAATATCATCCTCTGTAGGTTTTGGTGGTAAGAGATCTGGGAAAGGCTCATGCTCCCCTTCCACTATAAAATCAACATCAGAAATATGGATGCATTCGTCATAACCACCGCAGACCTTAGGCAGATTTTTATTTACTTCAACAATGACAATATCAGCAGTTCTCGTAATTGGCGCTGCAACACCCGTATTAACTGAGAAATTAAAGTAACCATGTTCATCCATTGGAGAAACAGAAACCATGACCACATTTACATGCAGGAAGAACTCGTAATAAGCTGCATTGTTGTGAAACACCATAGGAATGTAATAGCAAAGACCGCGGTCGCAAAGCTTTCTCTCATAGGATGAACAATGCCAGGAGTGGTAAGTAAAATGCTCCTGTGATTCATCACATTCAGCCACTTCAATTGGGCCATCAATCAGATTTCCTCTGACCTTTACATCCTGCAACTGGTCTCTTCTCTTTGCCAGCGCCCGGTCAAGCAGGGTTGGCTTGCCCAAGGTACTTGTATAATCCACCCAGTCACCAGACTTAACGCAAGCAACCGCATCCTCTGGACTTCTTAATTTTTCTTTATACTCGGATAAAAAATCTAACATCATTATCCTCCTTTTGTTTTTTGTAAGACCGGTTCTCCAGCCAGCCTTGCAAATGAGATGTGTGTGTTTCATCAGCTGTATTTCTTATTCTGTCTTCGGAATTTCAGGAAAATCCTCCACCTGAATTTCCGCCAAATTGCTATCTTCTGCATCCAGAACAACCCTTGTTGCCTGGCGCATTATAGTCTTCTCGAAGAGATTTCGGATAGTACGACCATTACCAAACTCCTCACCCTCAAAGGCAACCATATCATCAATGAGTCGTCCCAGCGCCCTGTCTGCAGAACGACTGAGCTTATAATCATACTGACTGCAGAAACCACGGAATATCTGACAAAGTTCATCACTGGAGTAATCTGCAAAATTCACATACTTATTAAATCTGGACTTGAGACCCGGGTTGGAATTGATAAATTCCTCCATGAGTTCTGGATAGCCCGCAACAATAACAACGAAGTTATCACGATGATCTTCCATGGCCTTGAGGATGGTATTCACAGCCTCCTGACCGAAATCATTGCCCATTCCGCTCTTCGTCAAACTGTAAGCTTCATCAATAAAGAGGATGCCACCCAGGGCTTCATTAATTTTCTTCTGGGTTTTCATGGCTGTCTGGCCAACATAGCCCGCAACCAAATCCGCACGCTCTGCTTCCACCAGATGTCCCTTGGAAAGCACACCAATTTCCTTATAAATCCCCCCCAGCAGTCTTGCCACCGTAGTCTTTCCTGTACCAGGATTTCCTGTGAACACAAGGTGCATAGACATCGGAACATTATTCATACCCTTTTCCCGACGCTTCTTCTGAATGTAAATGAAATTGGCGGTCTCTCTGATATCCTGCTTAATATCCGTAAGTCCAATCAGCTGATCCAGCCCTGCAAAAGGATCATTCTGCAAATTGCCAAATAGTCTACGTCCCTTTTCCATGCTATAAGAAAGTCTGTTTGCGCTGGAGCACGCCTTGATCAGCTTGTCGTACTCCTTTGCCGTAGCCGGATGAATCACCACCTGTTCCCCAGTTACTCCATTCCGCATGCTAAGCAGCAGACGCTTATCGTCCTTGGCAAAATGCATAGGCTTCATTGGCATATACTTCGCCGTCACCTTCTGACTATCGCTGGACTTACAAATCTCAAAAGCATCACGACCAGAAATAAAGTTCACCTGCCATTCGGTGCCCTCCACTCTCCCCAGATGCTTTGGTTTTCCCATA
The DNA here is from genome assembly GCA_900314445.1 of uncultured Lachnospiraceae bacterium. Taxonomy (GTDB): domain Bacteria; phylum Bacillota; class Clostridia; order Lachnospirales; family Lachnospiraceae; genus Eubacterium_Q. The sequence goes on from OMVA01000028.1 coordinate 5,770, forward strand.
TAAACTCTTGAATTCTTTAATTCCATAATCTTCCCTGACCACTTATTTGCAGCACTTCCGTGCCTATTCTTATTTGCAAATGAGATGCGCTCACCTAATTTCAAATGCGTCTTTCATCTGCTCTTATTCCTATTTACAAATGAGATGACCGTACACCTCTCATACGAATTCTATTGTAGCAAATTTTCTCTCTTTTGTTCACTGAATCCCCGCCAAGTCCATTTGCAGGAATTATGCAATTTAATCGCCGAACTTTACAATTTCCCCTAACTTTTATATACTTGCACTCGTGCAAAGCACAGGATGGTATTCGGAAGGAACTATACCCTTTTATCTTCAGATTTTCTGAGACTGAACAAGGACTGCAATTCTTGCAGATATTCAGTCACTCAGTAAGTTTGATCACACAGGAAAGAAGCATCACCTGATTACTCAAAAAGGCAGGTGATTATATGAAGATTGGATTTATTGGCGCCGGCCGTGTAGGTACGACCATTGCCAAATACCTGAAGGAACATGGTAAATCTGTTACCGGCTTTTACAGCAGGAACAAAGAACATGCCATGGAATCCGCAAGCTTTACCGATACTTTATGCTTCACAGATACAAAGACACTCGTTGAAGAAAGTGATGTTGTCTTTCTAACCGTAAGTGATGGCGCGATTGAATCAGTCTTTCGCGAACTCCTCTCGACTTGTGATCTAACTGAAAAAATAATCTGTCACACCAGTGGTTCCATGGCAAGCACAGTCTTCGCCGGGGCTTCTCAAAAGGTCTATGGATATTCTGTCCATCCCAACTTCGCTGTGAGCGACAAGCTGACAACGTATCAAACTTTTCACAATGCATTTATTACAATCGAAGGTTCTCCAGAACACCTTAATGACGTAAAGGAAATTTTTACTTCATCCGGTCTTTCTGTGGCTACCATTTCTCCAGACGTGAAGGCTAAGTATCACGCTGCTTCTGTTTACGCCAGCAATCTCGTTTGCGGTGTATTTGGTGCATCGATTCGCCTGCTTACAGAATGCGGTTTCTCAGAGGAAGATGCAGAGAAAGCCCTGCACGGACTTTTCCTTGCTAACGCTGAGGGCATCGCCGCAAATGGTCCTGTCGCCCAGCTCACTGGTCCTGTGGAGAGAAATGATATTTCCACCGTTCGTCGTCATTTAAATGTATTGTCCGAAGATGATGCGAAGACTTACCGTCGTCTGCAACTCGAGGTTGTACGTCTTGCACAGAAAAAACATTTAGACAGAGATTACACAGAACTTGTGAATCTACTAGAAGGAGACAGAACATGAAGAACACAATTAAAACATTCCAACAGATGAAGGATCGAGGCGAGAAGATTTCTATGCTTACAGCCTACGACTACTCCACAGCAAAACTTGAGGACGCAGCCGGTATCAACGGCATCCTGGTTGGCGACTCTCTCGGCAACGTTGTACTTGGTTACCCTGACACAATTTCGGTCACTATGGAAGATATGATTCATCACGGCGCTGCTGTATCGCGTGGAGCAGAGAATTCACTTGTTGTTATCGATATGCCATTTATGTCTTACGAGACATCTGTATATGACGCCGTTGTGAACGCTGGACGTCTTATGAAGGAAGGCCGCGGCGGTGCTGTTAAGCTGGAAGGTGGTGTTTCTGTAAAGGAACAGATTAAAGCCATTGTTTCTGCAGGCATTCCTGTTAACGCACACATTGGTCTCACACCTCAGTCAATCAACGCTTTCGGCGGTTTCAAGGCTCAGGGTAAGGACACAGAGAGTGCTCGTCGCCTCATTCGTGACGCTTTTGCAGTTCAGGAAGCTGGCGCATTCGCAGTTACTCTGGAATGCGTCCCTGCTCGTCTCGCTTCTTTCCTTTCTGAGAAGCTGACAATTCCTACAATCGGTATCGGTGCAGGCGCTGGCTGTGATGGTCAGATTCTGGTTTACGCTGATATGCTTGGCATGTTCAGCGACTTCTGCCCTAAGTTCGCAAAGCACTTTGCAAACGTTGGCGAAGCTATGAAGCAGGGATTCGCAGATTATGACGCTGAAGTTAAGGCTTCCACATACCCGGCTCCAGAGCACACATACAAGGTTGACGACGAAGTATTTGAAGCTGCTATGGATGAAGCTTCTAAAATCTGCGACGCTCGCTAAACCTCGCTAAGCCTCGGCTAAGTGCCCTGCGCCTAAATGAGAAATAAATACAATCACCCCTACACAAAGTAAAGTAAATTGTGCAAATGGAATTGCCGCTAGTAAATTTCGGCAAAGATATCCAAGACAATCTCATTTGCCGGAATAATGGAGATAATAATCATGAAAATTGTAAAGACTATTGCTGAAGTTAGAGAAGAAGTTAAGAGCTGGAGAAAGGAAGGCCTGTCTGTTGGTCTGGTTACAACTATGGGTTACCTGCATGCAGGACATCAGTCACTGATTGCTGCATCTGTAAAGAACAACGATCGGACTGTTGTAACAATCTTTGTTAATCCAATGCAGTTCGGCCCTACTGAAGATCTGGAAGCCTATCCTCGTGACCTGGAACGCGACGCAAAGCTCTGCGAAGAGACAGGCGCTGACCTCATCTTCAATCCAGAACCTGAAGAAATGTACAAGGATGGCTTCGTTTCTTTCGTTGATATGAATGGCCTTACAAACCACCTTTGTGGTATCACTCGCCCAATTCATTTCCGTGGCGTTTGCACAGTTGTAAATAAGTTCTTCAATATCGTTTGCCCAGACCGTGCTTACTTCGGACAGAAGGACGCTCAGCAGCTGGCTGTCATCAAGCGTATGGTTAAGGATCTTAACATGCCTCTGGAAATCGTTGGATGCCCAATCGTTCGTGAAGCTGATGGTCTTGCAATGTCTTCTCGTAATACTTACATGAATGCAGAAGAAAGACAGGCCGCTCTTGTACTCAGCCGTTCTATCAGACTTGGTAAGCAGATGATTGCAGATGGCGAAAGAAACGTAAAGACAATCACAGACGCAATGCGTGCCGAAATTGAAAAAGAACCAATGGCTCGTATTGATTATGTTGAAATCGTAAACAACCTCACAATGGAAAGCATCGACACAGTAAAGGGCGACATCCTTTGCGCAATCGCTGTATACATTGATGAAAAGGTAAGACTGATTGATAACTTCATGGAGGACGATGTAGAGTAATGCAGGCACAATTTTTAAAATCTAAAATTCATAGAGCAACTGTTACGGAAGCACGCCTGGACTATGTTGGCAGCATCACTGTTGATGAAGATCTGATGGATGCCTCAGGCATCACAGAATACGAGAAGGTTCAGATTGCGGATGTAAATAACGGCAACCGTCTGGAAACCTACGTCATCGCCGGCGAAAGAGGTTCTGGTGTCATCTGCCTTAATGGCGCAGCCGCACACTGCGTTGAACTCGGTGACAAGGTCATCATCATGAGCTACGCCCTCATGAGCCCTGAAGAAATCAAGGCAAACCCACCTAAGGTTGTATTCGTGGACGATAACAATAAAATCTCTCGTATCACTAGATACGAAAAGCACGGCCAGCTCTTCGACCTGGAAAGACTAGACTAATTAAAGAATGACTTGGCGCAACCCATTTGCAAATGGACTGCACAGAAACTAAGGTCCCATAAGGGAGGAAAGAAACTGATTTGAAATTCAGTTCTCTTTTCTCCCTTTCTTTCTTAATTTTAGGAAACTACTTTATTTTATGAGTTTTGTATCGCATTTTTTATTCTATACAAGGCCCACCCAAATTTGTTATAATTTTAGGTAGTGTGATTTTCTTTTTTATAAGAAGTTCCCATACCCAATACTTATACATGACTGTTCGAGGCAGATAAGGAGTTAACCATGAAACTGAAAAACAAAGATTATCCTCTTTATAAAACGCTCCCAGAAGTTCACAACCTCAAGGAGCTTGTTACTTTCCGTGCTGATGAAAGTGGCGATGAAGTTGCTCTCTCATTCAACAACGAAAGCGACCAGAAAGTATCTAAGACTTTTGCTCAGGTTGCTAAGGAAGTTAATTCACTTGGTACCTGGCTCTATACCCAGGGCTACCAGCCAAAGGACGGAAAGCTGTATCATATCGCCGTACTTGGTGATAATTCCTATGCATGGCTGATTGCTTTTCTTGCCATTACAAATGGTGGTAACGTTGCTGTTCCTATCGATAAGGATTTAGCAGATCACGAAGTAATGCGAATCATCAACAAAGCTGATGTAGACGCTATCTTCATTGCAGATGATAAGAAGGATCTTGTTAAGGACTTCAAGCAGGAGAAGGTTTATCTCCTTAGCCAGCTTGCTACTTTCAAGCAGGAAGGTCTTGATTCCATCCATGCTGGAAACAAATCTTATTATGAAGCAGAAATGGTTGATGAAAATCCAACCATCATCATCTTCACTTCTGGTACATCTGGCCAGAGCAAGGGCGCTGTTCTTACAAACCGCAATATCGGAGCAGAACTTACGCTGACAGTACAGAACTTCAAGCCAGAAGGATCTACTGTTGCAGTACTTCCATTCCACCATGCCTTCGGTCTGATCGTTGGTATTTTCATGGTTTACTACTATGGATTTGAAACATTCATCAACAAGAACCTGAGAACAATCTCTAAGGCTTTGGTTAATGAAAAGCCAAATACTATGTTCCTGGTTCCACTTTTTGTAGAAGCATTCCATAAGCAGATCTGGAGAGCTGCTGACAAGCAGAAGGCAACTGCAAAGCTAAAGGCTGCTATGACGCTCAGTAACTCTATGCTGAAGACTGGTATTGATATGCGTGAAAAATTCTTTGAATCCGTGCTCACACCATTTGGCCGTAATCTCAAATGGATTATCTGTGGCGGTGCTGCCCTGGATCCATTCTATGTAAAAGAATTCCGTAGCTGGGGTATTGAAATCCTCAACGGTTACGGTATGACAGAATGTTCACCTGTAGTATCTGTAAACAGAAATCTCTACCGCAAGGACGGCACAATTGGCCGTGGTATACCTGGTGCTGATTTCAAGACAGCTGACGATGAAGAACTTCTTGTTCGTGGACCTTTCCTCATGCAGGGTTACTACAAGGATCCTGAACTCACAGCTGAAGCCATCGACGAAGAAGGCTGGTACCATACAGGAGACCTCGGTTATGTTGATGAAGAAGGCTTCATCCACCTGACAGGTCGTAAGAAGAATCTGATTATCCTTTCAACAGGCGAGAACATTTCACCTGAAGAATTAGAAGAAAACCTGCAGAGAGACCCAGCCGTTTGTGAGTGTCTCGTATACGAGCAGGACAAGAAGATTGTTGCTGAAGTCTTCCCTGAAGAAGATTACCGTGGCAACCAGGAATACTTCGACAAGCTTATTAAGAAGCTGAATCATCCACGCCCACCTTATAAGCACATCACTGCAGTCTTCCTGCGTGACGAAGAATTCCCAAAGAACTCAACACATAAGATTCTGAGAAAGAATTACGGTAAGTAAATCTCTCAGCTCCGCAATTGAAATTGCCGCATATATAAACAAATCAAGCCATCCAGTTTTGCTGGGTGGCTTTTTATATACACTCAGAACTTTCTTTCCAAACTTTTCGGCATTCACCTTT
>OMVA01000041.1 GCA_900314445.1 uncultured Lachnospiraceae bacterium
TATTCTTTCCAATATTCTGAATCAGCTTCTTTATTTTAAAGAGAACAAGATGTCACTGAATAAACTGCTTCTCAATATACATTACATGTATATTGAACTTTCTACGTTGGATATTCAGTTGATCTTCATGCCTGTGGATAAGAAGTTTGCAGACTGTAATGTTACAGAATTTATTCAGACCTTTATTAGCAAGGTTCGTTTTGCCAATATGGATTGTGTGGAATGTGTAGAAAAGATTTTGAAGTTTCTGGATTCTAAGCTCATGTTCGACCTTGCTGATTTCTATAACTACATTCTTTCCCTGGAGAAGGAAGATATATTAGAGGACGAAGAGGATGAGAATGCACCGGTGGCTGGTGGCACATCAATCCTCGCCACATCTTCTAATTATGAGAATCCGGTTCCTTATCTTGTGCGTCTTCGCACAAATGAACTGATTCCAATTCTCCACAAGGAATTCCTGGTGGGCAAGTCTGTGGATGCAAACTACCAGATTACTGACAATAAGAAGGTCAGCCGTAAACATGCTACCTTCCGTATCAGTAATGGTGAGTGTTATGTGCGAGATAATGATTCTACAAACCACACCTTTATTAATGGTAAACTGATTCAGCCAGGTATTGAGATTATGCTGAAGAATGATGATTACATTCGTCTGGGGGATGAAGAATTCCGTTACTGGGTAAGATAATTAAAAGAGAAATGCAAATGAGTTTTGCGAATGAAATATACAGGGCATAGGATGAAAATCCGTGCCCTGTTTTTATTTTCCTTGGGGGCTGGGATTCGATCATGAATGGCAGTTGCTAAATAAAAAAGAACTGCCCAGATGTCTGAGCAGTTCTATTGCATGTGCGATTTCTTTAGTTAAGGCTCTTCAGATATGCTTCGTTGATATCAATTACCTTCTGCATTGCATCTGGGCCAGGAGCGCCGATGGTGTTACGAAGGTTTACACAAGTCTCAAGAGAAATTGCGTCGTAAACGTCTTCTTCAAATACAGGATCAATTGCCTTGTATTCATCGATACTTAAATCCAGAAGAGACTTCTGATTGTTGATGCAGTAGAGAACCAGGCGACCGATAATACCGTGAGCATCACGGAATGGAACACCCTTTTTAACAAGGTAGTCCGCAGCGTCAGTGGCATTGGTGAAACCCTTCATGGCAGATGCTTCCATCTTGTCCTTGTTGAGCTTCATAGTCTTAATCATGCCAGTGAAGAGGAGAACGCAGCCCTTAACCGTATCAATGGCATCAAATGTAAGTTCCTTATCTTCCTGCATATCCTTATCGTATGCCAGAGGGATTCCCTTCATTGTTGTGAGCATAGACATGAGAGCGCCGTATACACGACCAGTCTTACCACGTACAAGTTCAGCAATATCAGGATTCTTCTTCTGGGGCATAATAGAAGAACCTGTGGAATAAGCGTCATCCAGTTCGATGAACTGATATTCGTTTGAATTCCAGATGATGATTTCTTCAGAGAAACGAGACAGGTGCATAGCAATAATAGACAGTGCATTCAGGTACTCAATTACGTAGTCTCTGTCAGAAACAGAATCCATGGAGTTGAGTGTTGGACCATCGAAGTTCAATAGAGAAGCAGTGAGTTCTCTGTCCAGAGGGTATGTTGTACCAGCCAGGGCACCGGAACCAAGTGGGCAAAGGTTAAGTCTGTTTCTGCAATCAACTAAACGGCTGTAGTCACGCTTGAACATTTCAAAGTATGCAGCAATGTGATGAGCGAAAGTAACAGGCTGAGCTTTCTGTAAATGAGTAAAACCAGGCATGTATGTGTGGATGTTTTCCTTTTCCAGAACTAAGAGTTCCTGAAGGAGATCCTTGATTAATTCTTCTGTTTCCTTAATTTCATCACGAACATAGAGTCTCATATCCAGAGCAACCTGATCGTTACGGCTACGTCCTGTGTGAAGCTTCTTACCAGTATCGCCGATGCGGTCAATCAGGTTTGCTTCTACGAAGGAATGAATATCTTCATATTCTGATGTGATTTCCAGCTTGCCATCCTGAACATCCTGATAGATGCCCTTAAGACCAGCAACGATATTTGCAGATTCTTCCTCTGTAACGATACCTGCCTTTCCCAGCATAGTAGCGTGAGCAATTGAGCCTTCAATATCCTGCTTGAAGAACTTCTGGTCAAATGATATTGACGCGTTGAAATTATAAACTAACTGATCGGTCTGCTTGGTAAAGCGACCGCCCCAAAGCTGTGCCATATTGTATCCACCTTTCGTGTTTTGCTTTAAAGTGATAAATTTCTATGAGATTTTACCGCATATCTTACATGAGTGTCAAAAGATTCATTTTATGCTATGATTGCCAGTGGTAGTATTTTTTTCAAGGGGACGAAAATGAGAAAAATAGTTTGGACGATTGTTATATTAATGATACTTGGTCTTTCCTTTTTTATGTATGAAAAAGAGACAGGGAAAGAACCTCTTGCCACATTTACCAATATATCCAAGGCGGATTCCATGGAAGAGGTGGCAAAAGCTATAAATATGGCCTTGAAGGATGGTAGTGATTCCAATGTCACCATTAAGGTTTCTTCAAAAATCAGTGAAGATGAATTGAAAAGAATTAATTATTATATTGATACGGTTCAGGGAAATGTAAAATCACTATCCACATTCTCCACAGCGGGTAGATACAGAAGAGTTACCTTTGATACAGTTCGTGCAGATTCCATGTATGTGTATGACGCAATTGTTAGTGGAAAAGAAATTCCTGCAGAGAAAGAGACTGCAAAGGAACTCTATCGAAAAGTAGAAAGTGTACTGTCAAATACTGTCAGTGCCAGTATGTCGGATTATGATAAGGAACTGGCTCTTCATGACTATCTGGTTAACCATTGTGTTTATGGGGAAAGCTCAGATGGGGATGAAAGTGAGTTCACAGCATATGGCGCCCTTGTTAATGAAAGAGCGGTGTGTAGTGGATATGCTGCCGCATTCCATTTGCTCCTGTCCTGTGAAGGCATTCCTGTAAATTTTATGGTGGGAGAAGCCAGCAGCACAGATCAGAATGGTGTGTCATCCACTCAAAATCATGCCTGGTGTCAGGTTCAGGTTTCCGGAGTATGGTATGAGGTGGATCCAACCTGGGATGATCCCGTGGGAGAGGGTCAGATTCTGTCTCATCAGTACTTTAATGTTTCTGATCAGATACTGGAAAGAAATCATAGCTGGGAGAAGAAGACTGGTGAGAAGTGTAGCTCCATGGAAGCCAACTACTTCTATCGAAATGGACTTTATTTCTCAGATTACAATAACCTTACCCGCCAGGTGGGTCAGGAACTTTCTGCAGGAAATACTGTGGTGGAAGTTGCAGTGAATGGCCTTAATATGGGTGAAAACCAGCTCCAGGGTATTTTCGAAAATACCAATGTAAGTCATATCATGTATTCAATTACTGGCCAGGATGATTACCAGATATTAAGAGTGAGTACCCAGTAATTCTCTTAAGTCTCTGGCAAATGAGATGTGCATTCCTCTCAAAATGAAAGAATGGATAATATAGTTCAATGAAAACAATAGAAATTGATGAAAAAAATAAAATGATTGGAAGTCTGCTTAATGATTCTTTTTGGGCAGATTTTAATCTCTATCATATGGTGATTCATAATGGCTTTACTACAGAAATGTCTGGTAGAAAAGACAATGCCAAGTGGGAAGTAGCGAGAAAAGTATTCTGGCAGATATTACAGTCGGAGTCTGTTCCGGATGATTTTCAAATAGCCCTTCTGGCAGGAGAGGACATGCTTACAAACTTTGCAGGGGCTGAGCATATTCTTCAGGATGATCTTTCCAGCTTGTCTGTGACCATACATTTTCAGGCCAAGACCATGGTGGTTTCCACATCAGTTTCTTTTCAGACCTTCCATATGGATCCTTCTTCCGACCAGGCCTGGCATGAGATTGTAAAGGCAGCTATTAAAAAAGTACTGGCTTAAAATATGAAAATAATATGAATTAGCACTCACCTCGGTTGAGTGCTATTGACTTTTTAAAACATCGATACTATTATAGACGTGTTCGAAAAATTATGTCGGACAAGAAGAAAACGATTGATAGAAAAGAGGTTTTTTCATGGCAACAGAAAAAGGTAGTTTAACAATTAATTCGGAAAATATTTTCCCAATCATTAAGAAGTGGCTCTATTCCGATCATGATATTTTTATCCGAGAGCTGATCTCAAACGGCGTGGATGCTATCACGAAGCATAAGCGTCTGGTTTCTCTGGGAGAGGCTGAGTCAGTGCAGGGGGAGAACTACAAAGTTACTGTATATGCAAGCGCAAAGGAAAAGACACTTACTTTTGAAGATAATGGTCTGGGTATGACTCGTGATGAGGTAGACCAGTATATTAACCAGATTGCTTTCTCAGGAGCTGCAGATTTCCTGGAGAAGTATAAGGATAAGGATGCAAATGATCAGATTATTGGTCATTTTGGACTTGGTTTCTATTCAGCATTCATGGTTGCTGAGCGTGTTACTATTGATACTCTTTCTTATAAGAAGGACGCACTTCCAGTACATTGGGAGAGTGATGGCGGTACAACTTTCGAAATGAAGGAAGGAGATCGCCAGTCACGTGGTACAACAATTACTCTTTACTTGTCTGAAGATTCTCTGGAATTTGCCAATGAATATAAGTGCAGAGAAGTTATTACGAAGTATTGTTCCTTCATGCCTGTAGAAATCTACTTTGTTAATGTAGATGAAGCAAAGAAAAAGGCTGAGGAAGTTAAAGCTAAGGCAGAAGTAAAAGAAGCAGAAGATAAGAAGGAAAAGGCAGCAAAGAAGGCAGCTGAAGAAGATGATCTGATTGGTGGCGCGTCAAGTGATTCCAAGGAAGATGAGGATTTAGCAAAAGAAGCTGACTCTGCTGAATCCGATGCTTCTGAAAAGGAAAAGGATACTGAGGAAAAGGATGCTCCTAAGCCTTTAAATGATATTCATCCACTTTGGGTTAAAACACCTGGCGACTGCAAGGATGAAGATTATAAGGAGTTCTATTCTAAGGTATTTATGGACTTCAAGGAGCCACTTTTCTGGATTCACCTGAATATGGATTATCCATTTAACTTAAAGGGTATTCTTTACTTCCCAAGAATTAATCCAAACATGGATACTTTGGAGGGCACAGTAAAGCTTTACAACAATCAGGTATTCGTTGCGGATAACATCAAAGAAGTTATCCCTGAATGGCTGCTTGCCCTGAAGGGTGTTATTGACTGTCCAGATCTTCCTCTGAATGTTTCTCGTTCAGCTCTTCAGAATGATGGATTTGTTCGTAAAATCTCTGACTACATCACAAAGAAGGTAGCAGATAAGCTCATCGGCATGTGCAAGACTCGTCGTGAAGATTATGAAAAGCTTTGGGACGATATTTCTCCATTCATCAAGTTCGGTTGCCTGAAAGATGAGAAGTTCAATGATAAGATGAAGGACTACATGATTTTTAAGAATCTGGAAGGAAAGTATATTACACTTCCTGACTACTTAGAGGCAGCTAAGGAAAGTCATGAAAATAAGGTATTCTACGTTTCTGATGAACAGGCTCAGGCTCAGTATATTGAAATGTTCAAGAATGAGAAGATGGATGCTCTCTATCTGACACATAATATTGATAATCCATTTATCACAAGTCTGGAAATGAAGAATGAGAATGTTAAATTCTTCCGTATCGATTCTGATGTTTCCGATACATTCAAGGGAGAAGAACTTTCTGAAGAAGATGCAAAGAAGTTCACAGAGTCTCTGACAGAAATCTTCAAGAAGGCTCTTGGAAAAGAACAGATTCAGCTTAAGGTAGAATCCCTGAAGGATGAAAATGTATCTTCTCTGCTTACACAGGATGAAAGTGGCAGACGCATGGCTGAAATGATGAAGGCTTACAACATGGGTGGCATGAATGGCCCTGATTTTGGAAATCGTGCAGAAACATTAGTTCTGAATGCAAATAACAAGCTGGTTAAATATGTACTGGACAATCCTGAAGGAGAGATGACAACTACTGTTTGCCAGCAGCTTTACGATCTGGCTCTTCTTGCAAATCGTCCACTTACAGCAGAAGAACTTACAAAGTTCCTTGCAAGATCGAATGAAATTCTCGGTATGCTGACAAAGTAAGTTTGCCAGGAGAAGGCCTGAATATTTGGAAGGTAATAAGGATAAATACAATTGATAAAAAGGAAA
>OMVA01000027.1 GCA_900314445.1 uncultured Lachnospiraceae bacterium
TCCTCGATAGCTCAATGGTAGAGCACTCGGCTGTTAACCGAGTTGTTGTAGGTTCGAGCCCTACTCGGGGAGTTATTTTATGTAAGATGTTCTTATGTAAGAGATAAATATGGCTCCATGGTCAAGCGGTTAAGACATCGCCCTTTCACGGCGGTAACACGGGTTCAAATCCCGTTGGGGTCATTTGACAATTTAATATGCCGATGTGGCTCAATTGGCAGAGCAGCTGATTTGTAATCAGCAGGTTATCGGTTCGAGTCCGATCATCGGCTCGCAATGCGGACCTTTAGCTCAGTTGGTTAGAGCAGTCGGCTCATAACCGATCGGTCCCGGGTTCGAGTCCCGTAACCTCCACGCAGGGTGCATAATATATGCACCTTTTTGCTTTCTCTGAATTGGTGTTCCTTTGTTCACAGAGATAACTTAATAGATTATGTTATCTTACCTTTATCTACCAGACTAATATGCTTGGCATTCGTCGTAAGAGGGCGCTGGCTATTCAGGAAGATTAATATTTTTAGAAGGTATTTCTTAGAATTACATCCATAATATTTGCGGAAGGACTCTGCATATATAAATTACAATTATTGAAATAGAGAGGGACTATGGAGGAAATTAAAGAATTCGACAGAATGTCAGCAGGAAAGTTTTACAATGCATGCGATCCAGAACTGGGTAAGCAGCATGTAGCTACCATGACACTTTGTCAGAAGTTTAACAGCATCCCATTTGACCAAGAGGAAGAGAAGAATAAGGCCAAGGAGCAGCTGATTCCTTCTTCTGTAGGAAAAAATCTGGGTATATTCACACCTTTCTACTGTGAGTATGGTGTGAATATTGAAGTGGGACAGAATTGCTTTGTGAATTACAATTGTACATTCCTGGATGTTGCGAAAATCAAACTGGGAAATGGTGTATGGATCGGTGCCAACGTGACCATTGCTACACCAAATCATCCATATATTCCTGAGGAACGTCTGGAGGCTGATTACCCAGATGGCCACCACGACCTGGAATATGCGAAAGCTATCACAATCAAGGACAATTGCTGGATCTGCTCCAGCGCCACAATCGTAGGTGGTGTCACAATCGGTGAAGGAGCAATTGTTGCAGCGGGGGCTGTGGTAACTTCCGATGTACCCGCTAATTCCATCGTAGCAGGCGTACCTGCCAAGGTCATTCGCCAGATTGATGAAAAGGATCGTATGCATCCATGGGAGACCTATGTGGCAAATGAACTTCCCCTGTCTGACAGAAAGAAGGAAAACAGAAAGAAGTTGCAGTGAGAAAATCGGCAAGTAGTTCAAGATATAGATGCTAGCAATATTTCAGTGATAGTTTGCAAAGTAACCAAATAAATATAAAGAAGGCAGGCGAGGATTAGTCGTCTGCCTTTTGTGTTTTATATGGTTAGATAGATGAAGGGGAATGTATATAGAGAATAATAATTTATGAACGATGTCCTACATTCATAGCAATGACGGATCCGACTACAAGAACAATACCCATAATCTCCATTATAGATAAGGTTTGACCAAAGAGTACAACTCCCAGGATCGCAGCAGTCACAGGCTCAATGGTTGCAAGAACAGAAGCGGTGGGTGGTGCCATCTTGGATAGGCCTTCTGTGTAGAGAATATATGCGGCACAACCGGTGACCAGACCGCAGAGAGCTGCCAATGCGATGGCCTCAGGATGCTGGATAGAATTCTGTGCGCTTCCGTCTACACATGCCATTACTACATATACGATTGTTGCAATCCCAAAGGTATAAAGAATATTTGTATAGGTGGTATATCCACGCATCTGAATATAACGACTGAAAATGCTATAAAGAGCATAACCCAGACCTGCACCCAGTCCTAGAAGAAGTCCCTTTCGTGTCAGATCTGCACCGCCCGCCAGGCCGGAGCAGAGGGCACATCCCAGTACAGAAAACAGTACACAAATGATTTTCTTTCCCGTCAACTTCTCCTTAAAGAGAATAGCAGAAAGGATTAATACAATGGCTGGTGCTGTGTAGAGCAGAGCTGCAGCGGTGGCAATCTTTGTGTAACGAATGGCAGCTGTATAGCAGGATGTAAAGAAGACAATGCTGACAATTCCATTTGCAAGGAAGAGGGGCATGTCCTTCTTTGGGATTTTCAATTTGCCTGGATCCTTGCATAGAAGGAAAAGGAACATGGGCAGGGCGGTGAATAGAAAACGAATGGATACCAGAGCGTTCTGACCCAGGCCCCAGGCGGATATTTTTGTAACGAAGGAGCCATAGGTTCCCCAACAAAGGGCTCCAAGGATAACGAAAAGCGGGGCAAGATTTCTCTTGCTCCGCTCTTGGGTTTGCATATTCTTAGCTACGCGCATTTCATTAGCATTATTAGTCATGATTACTATTGTCCATTTTCATAAGTGATATAGCCAATGCTTCGTCAGAAGCATTGAGGAAGGATTCTACAACTTCAGGATCGAAGGGAGTACCGGATTCCTCCTTTATTATATCCATTGCTTTGGAAAAAGAAAATGGTTCTTTGTAAGATCTTCGTGAAACAAGGGAGTCAAATACATCCCATGGATTATGAAAATATATTTTTTACAATTAATCGATTAATATAGTAACATACCAGCTTTTTTAGTCCCTTGCAATCTTCAGGAAAAATGGTGCATAATCTCATTTGTAAGTTAAGTTTTTAGCAGTAAAGGATAAATATATTGGAAAAGGAAAAATTCGAAAATATCAATATAGAAGGAAGTGCACAGGGAGCAGCCAATGGTGAAGAGCAGAAGCCTCACAAGCGTCGCCCTCATTATAGCGGCACGCATCCACGTTCCTACAAAGAAAAATATAAGGAACTGAATCCGGAAAAGTATGGGGATACCATTGCTAAAGTTAAGCAGAAGGGCTCCACGCCAGCAGGTATGCACATTTCTATTATGGTGAAAGAAGTGCTGGATGCCTTGCAGATTCAGCCAGGAATGATTGGACTGGACGGAACTCTGGGCTATGGCGGTCATTCTTCAGCCATGATGAAAGAACTGCAGGGCCAGGGGCATCTTTATAGTCTGGACCTGGATCCTATTGAAATGGCAAAGACAAAAGCAAGACTGAATGAAAATGGATTTGGCGACGACATCTTCACACCAATTCATACGAACTTCGCCAATCTGGCAGAGGTTGCATCCCAGCATGGTCCATTTGACTTCCTGATGGCGGATCTGGGAGTTTCTTCCATGCAGATTGATAATCCGGAAAGAGGCTTCTCCTATAAACTGGATGGTCCTTTGGATTTAAGAATGGATCCCACCAAGGGAGAGAGTGCAGCCCAGAGACTGGCATCTTTAGAGGAAGATGAATTAATTTCAATTCTGATTGAGAATTCAGATGAACCATATGCAGAAGAACTGGCAGCTGCCATTCGGAAGCATTTTTGGAAGGGTGGAAAGATTGATACCACCACAGATCTTCGCAATATTATTGATGAAGTTTTAGAAAAAATCTGGGCCAAGAATTCTAAAAAGGGTTATAACATTTCTAAGGAAGATAAAAAGGAAGAAGAGAAGAAAACCTGTCAGCGAGTTTTCCAGGCACTTCGTATTGAGGTGAATTCGGAATTTGATAACCTTTATTCCTTCCTGGAAGCACTGCCTCATGCCATGAAGTCAGGTGGAAGAATTGCAATTCTGACCTTCCATTCCGGGGAAGACCGCCTGGTTAAGAAGGCATTTAAAGCTGGTCAGAAGGCAGGAATTTATAGTGAGATTTCAGAGGAAGTAATAAGACCTTCCAGGGAAGAGTGCTTTGTGAATCCTCGTGCCAGATCTACAAAACTGAGGTTTGCAAAAAAAGCATAGTATGCTTTTTGCAGATACATGCGCAGTATGCATAGTATGTTTTTTTGCAGATACATGTGTAGTATGCATAGTATGCGCAACGCATTTGCATGGAAAGGGAATGTCATAAAACTTTCATAGGGGAGGATGACTATGGATATACCAACAACGCTGGATGCCTTAAAGGACAAGGCGAAAGTAGACAGAGAACTGCGGGACAAACTGCTGGCCACAAGGGACTCCAAGACGCCAGTCAGTGATTTCTGCAAAATTTCAACAGAGGCGGGGCTGCCAATGTATGAGATGGATTTAATCGGTTACGGCGAGGAATCCTATGCCGCCATGCGCCGTTCCACCAATGGTGGAGGCGAGAACTCACCACTTCTTCAGTACGAGGATGATTTATACACCCTCTTCCTTGAAGAAATCGCAATGCTTTAATAGAAGAAATCGCAAAAAGTCCGGCAAATGGACTTGCCGGCCATAACAAATAATAATAGGAGGCACTACAATGTCAGGAAGACCAAACCCAATGGCCATGATGCAGATGGCAAAGAGATTTCAAATTTTCAGCCAGGAGCATCCAAGGGTCATGCCATTTTTCCAGGTGGCCAATGCCACAGCAATCAAAGAAGGAGCGGTTATCGAAATGAAGGTTACTTCTCCAGAAGGAAAGGAACTGGTTACCAATATCAAGTTAACCAAGGATGATATTGAGACCATTCAGATGCTGAAGTCCCTGAAGGGCTAGGCCATAAATTTACCAATTAGGAAATTAGAAAAGAGATTTCATAATGAAGCAAAATAGAAAAATTATTTTAGGTTCCGCATCTCCACGACGTCGGGAACTTCTCACACAGGCTGGAATTACATTTACAGTCCTGCCAAGTAATGCAGAGGAAAATTTACCAGAGGGGATAAAACCTGAGGAAGCAGTCCTTGCTCTCAGTCGTTTCAAAGCAGAAGATGTTTTGAAATTACTTGCCCAGGAGAAGAATGAAGATCTGGAAGGAAGCCTGATTATTGGTTCGGATACAGTTGTTGCCCTGGAGGGAGAAATTCTTGGCAAACCAGCAAATGAAGAAGATGCCGTGAATATGCTTATGAAGCTTTCTGGAAAAACGCATTTTGTATATACAGGTCTTGCGGTACTTCCAGTGGGAGATAAAGAGCGTCCTGGATTTTCCTTTACGGAAGATGGAAGAATTGCCATGGGACCGGAATATATCTGGTTCGCGGAAAAAACAGAAGTTGAGATGTATCCATTTTCCCGAGAAGAAGCGGAAGGCTATGTTGCCACAGGGGAACCTATGGATAAGGCAGGTGCTTATGGAATTCAGGGAAAGGGAGCGGTTCTGGTAAAGGAAATCAGAGGCGATTACAACACAGTAGTGGGACTTCCGCTGGCAAGACTGGTAAGAGAACTGGATGCAAAGTCCTGGATCAGTTTGACAAAATGGTGACACTTACTCTGATTGTTCCTCAAAAAAGGCCCCCAAAAAGTTCGTGATTATCACAAAATTTTTGCAAGTTTAACTGGGTAATTATGCAAAGTGCTGAAATTACTATAGGAAAAATTAAAATGTGACATTTGTTACAGAATATATACATAAGTAATAGTACTTTTACTGTACTAAACCGAGCAACGCTCCCCCGTGTTGCTCTTTAAAATACTACTAATCATATAAAGGAGAACTACCATGTTAGAGAACCAGGCTTGGGAATCATTTAACGGTAGACTTTGGAAGGAAGAATGTAACGTTCGTGACTTCATCCAGAGCAACTACACAATGTATAACGGCGATGAATCTTTCCTTGCTGATCCAACAGACGCTACTAACACTCTGTGGGATGAGCTCCAGAAGCTTCAGAAGGCTGAGAGAGAAAACGGCGGCGTTTTAAAAGAGGACGCTGATGTCGTTTCTTCAATCACAGCTTACGGCCCAGGATATATTAACGAGAAGACAAAGGATCTTGAAAAGATTGTAGGTCTTCAGACAGACGAACCACTTAAGAGAGCATTTATGCCTTACGGTGGTATCAAGATGGCAGAAGAAGCACTTGAAATGTACGGATACACTCCAAATGCTGAACTCCATAAGGTATTCACAGAATATCACAAGACACATAACGACGCAGTATTTGATGCTTATACTCCAGAGATGAGACTTGCTCGTAAGACTCATATCATAACAGGTCTTCCAGATACTTACGGTCGTGGACGTATCGTTGGTGACTACCGTCGTGTAGCTCTTTACGGTATCGATCAGCTGATCGCTTGGAAGCAGGAAGATAAGGCTAACTGTGGCGATGGAACAATGACAGATGATATCATCCGTCAGAGAGAAGAAATTGCTGAGCAGGTTAAGCGTCTTAAGGAAATGAAGGTTATGGCTCAGGCATACGGTTACGATATCTCTAAGCCAGCTACAGATGCTCGTGAAGCATTCCAGTGGTTATACTTCGGTTACCTTGCAGCCATCAAGACTCAGAACGGTGCAGCCATGTCTGTAGGTCGTGTATCTACATTCCTTGATATCTATATTGAAAGAGATATCGCAGCTGGTAAGCTTACAGAAGAAGAAGCTCAGGAACTTGTTGACCATTTCGTAATGAAGCTTCGTATGGTTAAGTTCGCTCGTATTAAGTCTTACAACGAACTCTTCTCAGGTGACCCAGTATGGGCAACACTTGATCTTGCAGGTGTAGGCGTTGATGGACGTTCAATGGTAACAAAGAACGACTACCGTTTCCTCCACACACTTGAAAACATGGGACCAGCTCCAGAACCAAACCTTACAGTTCTTTACAGCCCAGCTCTTCAGGATGAATTCAAGAACTACGCTGCAACGATCTCAGTTAAGACATCTTCAATCCAGTACGAGAACGATGATGTTATGAAGCCAGTATGGGGCGATGACTACGCTATCTGCTGCTGTGTATCAGCTACACAGACAGGTAAGGAAATGCAGTTCTTCGGCGCTCGTGCTAACCTTGCTAAGGCTCTTCTTTACGCTATCAACGGTGGTAAGGATGAGAACCCTAAGTTCTTCGATAAGGAAACAGGTGCTCCACTTCAGGTTGCTCCAGAATGGGCTCCAATTACTTCTGAATATCTTGATTACGATCAGGTTATGGCTAAGTTCAAGGTTTCTCTTGACTGGCTCGCTGGTCTCTATGTGAATATCCTGAACCTGATTCAGTACATGCATGATAAGTACTACTATGAATCAGCAGAGATGGCTCTCATCGATACAGATGTACGTCGTACATTTGCTACAGGTATCGCTGGTTTCTCTCACGTTATCGATTCCCTTTCAGCTATTAAGTACGCTAAGGTTAAGGTTATCCGTAACGAAAAGACAGGCCTTGCTGAGCACTTCGAAATCGAAGGCGATTTCCCTAAGTATGGTAACGATGATGACCGCGCTGATAACATCGGTGTATGGCTGCTTAAGGAATTCATCACAGACATCAAGAAGAGACACACATACCGTGATGCGGAACCTACAACATCTATCCTGACAATTACTTCAAACGTAGTTTACGGTAAGTTCACAGGCGAACTTCCTAACGGACGTCCAGCTGGTGCTCCATTCTCACCTGGTGCTAACCCATCTTACGGTGCTGAAACATCTGGTCTTCTTGCATCTCTTAACTCAGTTGCAAAGATGCCTTATGAATGGTCACTTGATGGTATCTCCAATACACAGACAATGAACCCTGGTGCGCTTGGTCACACAGACGAAGAGAGAGCAACTCAGCTTGTTAACGTAATGGATGGTTACTTCTCACAGGGCGCTCATCACCTGAACGTAAACGTATTTGGTAAGGAAAAGCTCATCGACGCTATGGAGCATCCTGAAAAGCCAGAATACGCTAACTTCACAATCCGTGTATCTGGATACGCTGTTAAGTTTATCAACCTGACTCGCGAACAGCAGCTTGATGTAATCAACAGAACATTCCACGAGTCTCTGTAAGACTCATATGGAAGCAGAATCCTGCAAATGAAATTTGCGAGGATTTAGCGGAAATTCTAATACCCCGAGGCATTCCCCTCGGGGTATATTTTTAAAATCTGGTAAATACATTTGCTAAAACAGGCCTTGGCCTGAATTCGTTTTATGAGAAATGAGGAAAAATATGGAACCAATCTACGGAAATATTCACAGCGTGGAATCCTTTGGTGCAGTTGATGGACCAGGACTTCGCTTTATTGTATTTTTACAGGGCTGTAAGATGCGTTGCCGCTATTGCCATAATCCTGAAACGTGGAATATGGAAGGCGGAGAAAAGCGCACACCTGAAGATGTTCTGAAGCAGGCTCTTCGCTATAAGTCATATTGGAAAAACGGTGGTGGTATCACAGTTTCTGGTGGTGAGGCTCTTCTGCAGATTGATTTCGTAACAGAACTTTTCCGCCTGGCAAAAGCCCAGGGCGTAAACACTTGCCTGGATACTGCGGGCAACCCATTTACAAGAGAGGAACCATTTTTCTCTAAGTTCAATGAGCTGATGAATGTCACCGATCTTTTCCTGCTTGATATCAAGCAGATTGATCTGGATAAACATAAGGATTTAACGGGCTGGACGAATGAAAACATCCTTGACCTGGCACAGTATCTTTCCGAGAATGGAAAGTCTATGTGGATTCGCCACGTGCTGGTGCCTGGAATCACAAGCGATGAAGCTGACCTGACCCGTCTGGCGGACTTCCTTGAGACTTTAAAGACTGTTGAGAAGAAGGAAATCCTGCCATATCATGTCATGGGTGTACCAGAATGGGAAAGACTTGGAATTCCTTATACACTGGATGGAATCAATCCACCAAGTAAAGAGGAAATTGCAAAGGCTGAAAAAATCCTGGGCATTCGTAAATAGAATTTTTGCAAATGAACTTTACAAAATTTCTATCCAAAAAATTAATGAGAAACCGCACCGGCTCTAGTACCGATGCGGTTATTTATTGCCAAAAAAACGACAATGACTTAGAATTAATTTGTTGTATTTTTGTCATCATATTGATAGATATGAAAGGAAAAGGGGAGGAGAAAAATGAAATGTATTAAATGCGGTGCAGATCTTCCGGATGGAAGCGTTTTCTGCACAAATTGCGGAGCTAAGCTTGATGCAGGTCAGCCACAGCAGGCCAGCCCTTACGGCCAGCCAGCCCAGGCACCAAGTCAGCCACAGGCACCAGCCCAGCCAGTAACAGGCCAGCCAGTAAAGCCACAGCAGGCAAATCCTTACGGTCAGCCAGCCCAGGCACCAGTACAGCCAGTAGCGGGCCAGCCAGGCCAGCCACAGCAGGCAAGTCCTTACGGTCAGCCAGTTCAAGCACCAGCAGGTCAGCCACAACAGGTTTATGGCCAGCAAATGCCAAATGGCGTGCAGAACCGTCCAGCACCAAAAGCACCTAAGGCACCAATGGATCCGAAAAAGAAGAAGGGACTTATTATTGGTATTTCCTGCGGTGCAGCAGCACTTGTCCTTATCATTGGAGTTTTGATGTTCTTCATGCTGAAGCGCACAAAGATTGATATGAACAAGTATGTAAAGCTTTCATATTCTGGTTACGATACACAGGGTGAAGTTGAATACGAATTTGACGAGGCAGCCTTCGTAAATGATTATCAGAAGAAGATTAAATTGGGTGGCAAGTATCCAGAATGGTTTAAGAAGGTTTATGGTTTCTCAGCAAGTAAGTCCGATAAGGCTCGTGCTAAGAAATATGCGGCAAATACATTTGCCGAGGAAATGAATAAGCTTGGCTACGACCTTTACACAGTTTCACCAACGAGCGGAACATCAAATGGTGATGAAGTTCAGGTAACCTGGGAACTTACTAAGCAGGAAGTTAAGATGATCGAAAAGGCTTATCGTGTAACTCTTGTTTACACAGACTTCACAGATGAAGTTAAGGGTCTGGATGAAATTGAAACATTTGATCCATTCGATGAAATTGATGTTACATTTGAAGGCACATCTCCTTATGGTAGTGTTAATATCGAAACCAAGGACGGTGCAACTCTGGATAAGTATATGTATTCAGCAGATGTTTCCTATGATTTAAAGAACGGCGACACTGTAACAATTTCAATTGGTGATTATAGTGATGATTATTACATCAGCTATTATGAGAAGCTTCCAACAGAGAAGACCAAGGAATATACAGTAGAAGGACTGGATGAGTATATTACAAGTTTTGATCAGGTTACTGAGGATGCTCTTGCAGCCATGAAGTCACAGACAGAAGATGTAATCAACGAAGATGTAGCGGATTTCGATGAGGATGTTACATTCGACAGCATGGAGTACATTGGATACTACTTTGCAACTCCAAAGGTAGCTAGTGAATATGGTACACAGAATGTGGTTGTTATTGTTTATAAGCTGAATGTTGGTGATCCAAACTTCGCTAAGTTCTCTTACTATAGGGCAGTTGAATACGATAACCTTACTTTAAAGGCAGATGGCACAGTGGATGTGGACGTGACTGACTACGACACAAACTGGAACTATTTCTCAACAACTGGTGCAAATGGTTACTCAAACTACCACAGCTACTATGGTTATTCTTCACTGGAATCTCTGGATAAGTCATATGTTCAGAGCAATTCAGCAGATTACAATTTCGAAAACGGAATTGTAGATCCAGATGAAACAACATCCATCAGAAATCTTGCTTCTTCCACAGATGCAGAGCTGGATGAGTAATTAAAAGAACAGTTCATTTGCCAACTTCTGGCAAATGAACTGGGCAAAGAACTAAAAAAAGGGGCTGTGAAAAAATGAGATAATCATTTTTTCCAGCTCCATTTTTATATCATTTTTTGTGAGGTATGCTGTTTCTGGCAAAAATAGAGTATAATGCCCCTTTCCCCAAAAACTACAAACTTTTTTGATTAGGCAGCTTCTTGGAGACGCATCTTTTTATTG
>OMVA01000026.1 GCA_900314445.1 uncultured Lachnospiraceae bacterium
CTCTGCTCTGCTCTGCTCTGCTCTGCTCTGCTCTGCTCTGCTCTGCTCTGCTCTGAGGAGCGTAGGTCTATTCCGCATGGCTGTCAATCCCCTTTCCTATGTTTTTCTTATTCATTTTGCTACTATAAATCTTGTAAATCAATTATTAAATCATCAACGAATTATAGTACAAGTATATCAAATTTTAGGCGATTTTTCAATGAATCGCACCATGATTTTTATATGATTTATATCAAATTCCTTTAATCCGTTAATATAATAGTAATATAGATTCCACTGGAAATAATCAATGTCGGAATCTTCTTATCTCTTTCCAAATGCTGCAATTCTACAATATATACAACATATAGAAGCAAATTAGAAAAAAGGAATCCATGATATAAACACCTTAATACATATACTACAGTGTATTTACCATCTGTAATACCTAAATATATATGATGATAAATCACATCAGAAAAAGTGGCCAGCATAAGATAGACCACGATGTTTAGATACAGATAGAAACTTCGGGTCTTATTTACATATGAAGTAAGTATTAAACCCAGAATCACAAAACATGTTGCAATAACTGTAATATCTCCAACTGCGAGCAGTTGTCAAAATATAGTTGCCCAGCAACCACTCCCATTCATGTAACCTCCTTTTTTTATTTCCCCCATACCTTCACTGCAAACAAAAATAAAGAAACAGTATTTAACAGAACTCCCGCCCTGTTAAATACTGTTTTTAGTGTTTTTGTATTCATCACAAAAAGAACAGATCACTGCTGTCTGCTGTCTAAAGACAGTCTTAAACTATTTTTCATCTGTCAAGCCCTTTCTTATATCTGCCCTTTAGTCAAAATATCATTTTTTCTCAACAAGTCCTACATATATAGCACGTTCAGCCTGTGGAATATTTAAAAGATCCATAGCCTGTTCAGCAGTATATTTTAATTTTTCCATTATATCGATTATGTGACTAGTGGTTGTCTGTTCTTTAGTCTTTTTTGCAGTCTCATTTCGCATATCTTCCATAACTCTACACATTTCAGCCACTCCTTTCTCATCTTCTTTATAAAACCTGACTTTTTCTGCAAGTTCCCTAAAATTCATATCATCTGCATCTGTACAGAAGAAATCATGCATAAGCCTTCCGAGTTCTGTAGATACATTTTTATCTGCTCCATTAACATAGATGATATGTTCACCATCATCAAACGATTTTCCTGTATTTGTTATCTTTCGTTCGATCGTATATAGCGGAAGTCCTTCCCCAATAACATCATTCTCTGTAATAAATATAACAAATGTTTCCGGCAGATCTGAATAATCTTCTCCTGACTTTAGCAAATGTGCATCAAGGATACTTGAGTGATATCTTGCTCTTTTTCTGTCTGCACCTTTATCCGATCGTTGAACCTCAATGTTATATTTCTTCCCGGAATCATCATCTGCATCAATATCTAAACAGATATCTCTACCAAGTAAGTTCTTCATCTGTCTTTGTGTTGTCACACTCTTAACACGTATATCTGGCTTATCAAGAATGATTCTGAGAAGAAGCTCAGCACCTTCAATATAACCATCAAAACATGCATTCATAAAATCATCATCTATCAGCCTTAGACCTCTAAGACGCTGCAAATCTTCCTGATGCAGTCTTTCCTTTTCAGCCAAATCAACTTCTTCATCTGAATATACTGATGCTTTATTCTTTCGAACCTCTTCAAGTTTCATATTCAGTTCTTCTATCTGATTAAGTATTTCCTGTTCCGTCATCGTCGCTCCTATTTTTATAATATTATATTAGGTATAATAGGTATCGATTTGTTTCTACAAATCGATGCTCCAACCAAAGGGAGGACACGCTACCCGAAGGGGAGCAATTTTATAAAATATAATCTTGGTACAATCATCTGAATCACCATAGATACAGTTGATAAACAGATTGATATATAGCTTTTCAGAATGATTATACCAAAAAACCCACCGTCTCTCAATGAAAACTCACGATTTACATATCCCTTATTGAGTCAATAAATATGTGATATCTCATCATCTTCTGATTTTTTAATAATATCCCCTGTTCCTCTTACACCCTCTGACATAAGCTCGCCCAGCACTGTATATAAGATGAACTATAATGTTAAGCCAGATAAGATTAATCGATAGGATTGATGAGATATCTTCTGCAAAGAAGATTGTTATAGCAAACACGATTACTGCAACCCACATGGATATATGATCTGCTATTTCTTTTTTATACCATTCGATGTATTTCCTTCCGGTAAAGTAGATTAACAGCCCAGGGACACCGCATATCAAGGTCATAATGATTACTATAATCATGTAGTGTAGTATCTGCTGCAGAACATATACCTCGATTCCATCTGTAACTCCGGCACACCACACTCCTGCTGAGAGTGCATTGGTCGCAAGTGATTTTATTAATGTAGCAATTCCGATAAAGAAGTTTGTCAGATTCTCGGTAAAGCACTCCGACTTGGCTGCCATGAATAATGTTATTATTACTGCATATACAACTGTACTCCAAAGTTCTGACTGGATAGCAGCTATCATTGCTTTGTACTTAGCATCGGACTTTTTGATTCTTCCTCTATGTTCCTTTTCCAATGCAGCTTTGTACTTATTAAACATGCTGGTGGCACCTCTGACGATTATGTCATCCTGCTCCTTTATCTTTATATCAAGTTCTGCTTTGGAAGATTTATATTTTTCCTTCTGCCTAATAAGATCATTATTTTTTTCTTCATAGTCCTCCTTAACGGCTGTGATCTCTTCTTCGCTTTTTCGCCTTATCTCGCTCAGCTCGTTCTCTCTCTGCCTGTCTCTCTCTTTCAGCTTCTCGTTCTCTTTCTCTATCAAGTCTGACTTGCTCTGCCTCACGATCTTCTCGCTCTTTATCTGCAATTCCCTCGTTAGCTCTCGCACTGCTGATTGCAGTTCTAACTTCTCTGAGGAAAGAGTCCTGTTCTGTGTCTTCAGCTTGTTGTTCTCTTCCAGAAGGTTGTCGTTCTCCTTCTGTATCAGTTCCAGCTGTGACACCATTTCTTCTACGTTCCATAATTGCTCTGATTCTGTCATGTAATTCCTGCTCCTTTTCAGTTTTTATTCTTTTAAGTTCTGCAATTCGAATATCTGTCTCTTCAATATCTCTATCTGTCTGTTCGATTCTTTCGTCTGTGAAAAGAGTTTCTGATTCTCTTTGTTCAAGTTCTCGTTTAATTTTTCCAGCTCGTCTATCTCTTCCTCTTTCTCCTGAAGAGTTAATTTCTGTTCTGTTATGATATCCTCCAATTTGGATATTCGGCTCTGCAGAGTCTGGTTCGTTATATTCAGATCCTCGTTCTCCTTCTCCAGCTTTTCCATAAGAGCCGTAAGCTCGTCCTGGATTTCCAGAACCGATATCAGTTCTTCCAGATTTTCTATTTTCAAATATTTTTGTAATTCTTTCATATATTCGTCTCACTTTCTTTGTAATAAGTTCAGATAGTTCCTTAAAGCTTTTTACAAGCTCTTCTCTTAAGCGATTTCTTTTTTTGATATCTCTATTTATTTCACATCGTTCAGAGGTCTTTCCTTCTTTTTCCATCTGTCTTGCTGTCACACCTTCATGGATGGTTGGTTCTATTTCAAGTCCCTGTCTTTCATAGGACCTGTGATCGATATGTAGTTCAAGCGGAAGATATCTGTTACAATGTTCAGCCCATGATTTCCTCCACTGCTCGCATTTGCTGTGTTCATTCCAGTCATTTGCAGGAATAGAGATTCGTTCCCAGAGATATTCCGTTCCTTTACCTTTTCTAACACGGGTTTTCTGATTACCATTTTCATCCAGTGCCGGAATTCGATATTGGGAAGTATGTTCTCTATCTTTAGGATCATAGGAAGGTTTTGATGGATCATATATAGCTTTTCCATTTTTATCTCTGCCATTTGCAAAAACGGAAGTCTGTTTTGACTGCCATCCTTCTTCCTCATTTATTTCTCGTACTGTTAGCATTATATGAGCATGTGGATTACCATCGCCTTTATCATGAAGTGCCCAGTCTGCAATCATTCCCTTGGAAGTGAAGTTTTCCTTAATGAAGTCTCTGACACATTCAATCTGTTCTTCCCTGGATAATTCATTTGGAAAAGCAACTTCAACCTCTCTTGCAAACTGTGCATCGGCTCTTTTTTCTACTTGCTGTACTTCGTTCCATAAAACTTCGCGATCCAGTAAACGGTCGGGCGCATTATCCGGAAGGATAATCTCATTCATGATCACTCCGCCTTTTCGGGTGTAATCATGGATGATGCCGGTTTCATCGCTTGTAAGCTTTTCGCCTGAGCGATAAGCTGCTGCGGAAACGGCAGAGCGTCCACCGTTACGACCAATGATTTTTATGGAACAGTGATATATAGACATTTAACATCACCTTCTTTTTTATAAATATTTGTTAAATGGCGGGCGGATTGTTAAGGTGGCAAACCTTAACTCCCTCCAGGTGAAACCTGGCAGGAAGCCACCTGCGGCATGGACAGCGTCCATTGAGCATAGCAGTATATATACAAAACCAAATCTGCAAACTTAGTGTAAGTTTGAACTGTGCAGATTCAGTTTTGGTAATGTACTGCGGGTGGGAGTCAAGGGGGCAAAGCCCCTTGCGGGTTATCCAAAAGGGCAGAGCCCCTTTGGTGCCGTCTGCACAAGACCGCCCTCCGCGTAGGAGTGCTGCCTGCATAAGGCCCGCCGACGGAACGCGCCCGGCAGACTCTTTAGAGTCTGACCGGTTCGACCGCAGGGAGAAACTTATACAATATGGGCTCCGCCCATATATAAGTGCGCCCTTGTCGGGAAGAGGAATCACTCATCCGGGCTTCCCTCTGATTTATCATCTGCCTCCTTTTCAGGCGGTAAGTCTTTCTCCATTGCCTTACTGAAATACTTTCCATTTCTTTCCTGCATCTTCAGGAAATAACTGAGTCTTCTGAAATCATCATCTACGAAATCTCTTCCCAGTTCTTTTTCCACTATTGCACCGATCTGGATAAGTCTCTTGGTTCTGGCTTTCCTATCAGCTTCCTTTTGCTGCTTTTCAAGCTGCTTAACCTGAGCTTCGTATTGTCTGGCCTTCTCAAGTGCCTTTTCCATCATTTCATTTTTTTCATTTATTCTTTCTTCTAAAGTTCTTTTTGACGCCATATATATTTCCTCCTGTGTATTTTTGATTTTATGTTTCAATTGATAACCACCGGAGTCTGTGATAAACTTATCTTGCGTGTAGGTATATCAGGACTTCGGTCTGGTTACCAATTGGAGTGGCTGCTTAGTCACTCCTTTTTAGTTGGTCACTGCTTTCGTCTCATTTCTAATCCTTAAATTGCAGCCTTCGTTAACAGCGATAAACCTTTCAAGTGCATCTCTTCTTATTACAATCTTTCTTCCGATTCGGAGTACCGGAAGCTTTTCCCATTCGATAAGTTTTCGGATTGTATTTCTTCCTATCCCTGTATAATCAGATGCTTCTTCTATCGACATCGCATATTTGATTTCCTGCATACTGTTCGCCTCCTTTCTTTCTGTTGCATACCGCAACTGTAATTTGTTGCTATTATACATTTTGATTTTTTCTTTGTCAAGCATTTCGCATTTTATTGTAATTGCATATTGCAATTTATTAAATGTTATGTTATTATCTTTTCAGATTCAAAAATGTTTTTTCAAAATCAGCATTTAAGAAATCATAAAATTTAAAACAGCCATTTCAAAAAATGGCATACACCGGTAGAGGAGGTCTTAACAATGGTAGATAAAAAACTGCGTAAGACTATTGGGGAAAGAGCAAAATCCCGAAGAAAAGAACTTGGACTCACGATGGATTATGTGGCCGAGAGAATGGATGTTAACAAATCAACCATCCAGAGATACGAAAGCGGAACGATAGATAATTCAAAAAAACTCGTTATCGAGGGACTCGCAGCCGCACTTCATGTCACACCTGAATGGTTAAGAGGTGAAACCGATGAACTGTCATCCGATAAAACAGACGGAACATTTATCAAAATCGAAGATTCAATGAAAAATATTTTGGGAAGCTATCCCTTAAACGTTAGCTCCGATGAAAATGATTTTTCAGAAAAGATACTACTTCTCTTTTTGAAAGAGTACGAATTATTTAATGATTCATTTACAAATGCTGTGAATGAAACTTCTAAGGATAATTCAAAGCTCGCATCGATGGTAGGATTCGAATCTGAAGAAGAATATAATAATATGATATTTCTCAGGGAAATCACACACACAATCAACACATTAAATGACATAAGTGATATACTGAGACTGTATTCAAAAGATCCGGAGCGTGCGAAAGACCGCGTTAACAATCTACTTAGTTACCTCCTATAGGTTAGGCAGGCAGACGGAGTTTTGATATATCTACACGCAAATAGAATATCCTTCAGTTCCGATTGCCAGCCAGAAAGGAGAAGAAAAAAAATGGCAAAAGGATCTGTCAGAAAAAAAGGAAAGAAATGGTACTATCGATTTTATGTTGAGGATGAAAGCGGAAATCTCATCCAGAAGGAATTTGCCGGCACTGAAAGCAAATCTGAAACCGAGAAGCTTCTGAGAAACGCAATGGATAATTATGAAAAAAAGAAATTCATTGCAAAAGCGGATAATATAACCTTCGCTGAACTTCTCGACAAATGGGTTGAAGAAGATCTGAAAACCGGAACACTCAGTAATGGAACTGTTCATCACTACCAGTATTTAGCAAGCAGATTAAAAAAACATCCATTAGGGAAAAGAAAGCTTAAGACTATAACTTCAGAACATCTTCAGGAGCTTGTTGATCTGCTGACTTTCGGTGGAGAATGTGGTGATTTCAAATCAAAAGGATATGTGAAAGATGCAGTAACATCTTATACTTCCGTTTTAAATCACGCATTTAAGTTTGCAGTTTTTCCAAAGAGGTTTCTTACAGATAATCCAATGCAGTATGTCACTCGCCATAACAGGAATGATACCGCTGATATCTTCGAGGAAAGTGTATCTCCGAATGAATCAGCCACTTACCTAACATACGAGAAATTCACTGAACTTATTGAGTATCTTAAGAAGCACCACCCTTCTATAGTTCTCCCTGTACAGATATCATATTTTACCGGTCTGAGACTTGGCGAAGTGTGTGGGCTCACATGGCAGGACATCAATTTGGATGAACAATATCTCACTGTAAAGAGAAGCATTTCCTATAAATCAGTAAGACGTAAATTTGAGATAGGACCAACAAAAAGAAGTAAAATCAGAGTGGTTGACTTTGGTGATGTACTAACCGGAATACTTAAAAAGGCAAAAACTGATCAATTAAAAAATAGACTTAAGTATGGTCAGCTCTTCAGCCGGAACTACTATTATGAAAGCATAGAAAAGAACAGAACATATTACGATATGGTTAGTTTTAGAGCTGATGAAAAAGTACCGGACGGGTTTACAGAGATAGACCTTGTATGTACCAAGGACGATGGTTCCCACTTAACAAACAGTGGTATAGACTGTGCTTGCAGAAGGGCTTCAAAGAAAATCCGAGGACTCGCCGGCTTTCACTTCCACTTACTGAGACACTCTTATACAACCAATCTTCTATTAAATGGTGCTCAACCTAAGGAAGTGCAGGAACTGCTTGGACACTCTGATATAAGAACCACAATGAACATATATGCACATGCATCCAGAGAAGCAAAGCGCAGCTCTGCCAGACTCATGGATAAAGTGGTAAATGGGAACTTATAGAAAATTCCATACCCCTATATAAAAACTTTCCCTTGTAAAATTCCCATAAGGGAAAATACAAGGGAAAATGATATAATTTGATATTTGAAAACGCCTATAAATGGCTAAAAATAGGGCGATTCTTGGAAACAGTATATTATATTCCGGTTTTATCGTCTTATTATTCCGTGACATACCTCACGCCTGTTATGAAGTGACCTTTGTCAAGACGTAAATTTTGTGCTCAACAAACTTTTT
>OMVA01000069.1 GCA_900314445.1 uncultured Lachnospiraceae bacterium
ACGGACTTTCTGAATTCATCCCAGCTTTCTGTATATTATGAAATGAAGGACCGAGAGCTTTCTTTCATTCAGTCCACTGTTTTCGGTGGTATGGAGGGAGCTGAAAGAGCCATGGTTCGATTCGGGTCTCTGGATGATTTTGGCTTTGAAGAAGCTTTTCCTTTGAAATGTCTAAAGATTGCACCGGCAGCAAAGAAGTTTGCAGAAGAACTGGGGCATAGAGATTTTCTGGGGGCTGTAATGGGCCTGGGTTTGGAAAGACATAAACTGGGGGATTTGATTGTTAAGGATAATGCAGCTTATCTTTTTGCAGATGAGTTTGCGGCTGATTATATTCATAGAGAACTTGGTCAGGTAAGGCATACCACGGTAAGAGTTACTGTTCTGAATCAGGTTCCGGATGAGCTGAAACCGGAACTTGTTGAAAAGCATTTAATCGTTGCTAGCAATCGAGTGGATGCTGTGATTTCTCAGGTTTATCATTTATCCAGAGAACAATCTCTGCTTCTCTTTAAACAACAGCTGGTGTCCGTAAATGGAAGAATCATGACGGAAAATGCCAAGGCTTTGAAAGAAGAGGATGTGGTGGCTGTTCGTGGACATGGAAAATTTCTCTTTGCAAGAGAAGAAGGTCGCACTCGCAAAGACAGACTGAATATTTGGGTAGAGATATATACGTAGAAATATTCGTAGACATATCTTAGGTTTCGCCCTTGACAAGAGTTGTATAATTTATTTTGGAAATTGTGAATTTAGGAGGCAATAAAAATGGCAAAGGTAGATATTATTTCCGGTTTCCTTGGCGCTGGTAAGACAACGCTGATTAAGAAACTTATTAAAGAGGCTTTCCCAGGAGAACAGCTTGTACTGATTGAAAATGAATTTGGTGAAATTGGCGTAGATGGCGATTTCCTCAAGAATGCTGGTGTTAAGATTAATGAGCTGAATGCTGGTTGTATCTGTTGTTCACTGGTAGGCGACTTCAGTGCTGCACTGAAGCAGGTAATCACAGATTATAGTCCTGATCGTGTCATCATTGAACCATCAGGCGTTGGTAAGCTTTCTGATGTTATTGGAGCTATC
Organism: uncultured Lachnospiraceae bacterium; assembly: GCA_900314445.1. Taxonomy (GTDB): domain Bacteria; phylum Bacillota; class Clostridia; order Lachnospirales; family Lachnospiraceae; genus Eubacterium_Q. The sequence goes on from OMVA01000069.1 coordinate 1,084, forward strand.
CAGAAGACATCTGACGAAGTAGATATTGAACTGAATTCTGCATCAACTGTTGTTGATGTTACTAAGGCTAAGATGTATATTAAGAACTTTGGTGAGTTCTTCCTGAATCAGATTGATGCTGCAGGTTGCGTAATCTTAAGCCGTTCTCAGAATGTTTCTGCAGAAAAGATGGATGAAGTTGTTGGCCTCATCAGAGAACACAATGCAGAAGCTCGTATCGTTACAACTCCTTGGGACGATATTGATGGTAAGAAGATTCTGGAAGCTATTGAACATTCAACTTCTGTAGAAGATATGCTGGCTAACTTCCATGTAGAAGATCATGATGAAGATGAATGCGATGATCCAAACTGCTCATGCCATCACCACCATGATGAAGACGAGCATCATGACCACGAGCATCACCATCACCATGAAGATGAGTGCGATGATCCAGAGTGTGAGTGCCATCACCACCATGATGAAGACGAGCATCATGACCACGAGCATCACCATCATCACCATGATCATGAATGCGATGATCCAAATTGCTCATGCCATGACCATCATCACCATCACCACCACGGCCATGATGCCGATGATGTATTCATTAGCTGGGGCAAGGAAACAGCAAAGAAGTATTCTCGCGATGCTTTAAATGCTATTCTGGAGCAACTTCAGGTGGTTGATGAGAATCCATTTGGCTTCATTCTTCGTGCTAAGGGTATTGTTCCTGACGAGGATGGTAAGTGGCTGGAGTTCGACCTTACACCAGGCGAATTCGAAATTCGTGAAGGCGCTGCTGACTACACAGGTAAGCTTTGTGTAATCGGAAGCAACCTGAATGAAGAAAAAATCTCTGAATTATTTGGCGTAAACTAAGTAGACATTAATGCATGCAAATGAGATGCGCGTATCTTTGCGCAGTCCATTTGCATAGCTGGAACGTAAGAGGATTTATTTATGGCAATGGAAAAAGAAATTCCAGTATATATTTTCATGGGCTTTCTTGGCGCAGGTAAGACAAAGTTCGCCAAGGAAACACTGATGGAACAGGATTTTACAGAAGGACAGAGAACCCTGCTTCTGGTGGCAGAAGATGGTGAAGAAGAGTACGATGCAGAAGCTTTGAAGGAGAAGAATATTTTCCTGGAAGAAATCAGCGAGGAGACTCTCACAGAAGAACACCTTCTGGAACTCGGAAAGAAGTATGCGCCACAGAATGTTATGATTGAATATAACGGTATGTGGGAACTGGATAAGATTTTCAATGTTCGTGTTCCAAAGGGCTGGACGGTTGTTCAGGTAATTTCCTTTGTTGATGCAACTACATTTGATATATATGTTGCAAACATGAAGAAGATTATGATGGATGAACTTCGTAATGCGGATATGATTATCTTCAACAGATGTGATGAGAACACAAAGATGGCTGAATACCGTCGTTCCATCCGTGCTGTAAACCGTCGCGCTCAGGTTATTTTTGAGGGCAAGGATGGCAAGCAGATGATTGGAGATGAAGAAGTGGTTCTTCCTTACGATTTGGATAAGGATGAAATTATTCTTCAGGATGAAGATTTTGGTATCTTCTATATTGATGCGGCGGATAATCCAGATAAGTATGTTGGTAAGAAGATCAAGACAAAGGCTCAGGTTTTCCATCCATCATCTTACCCGGCAAATACATTTGTACCAGGTCGTTTTGCCATGACTTGCTGTGCAGAGGATATCCAGTTTGTTGGATTTAAGAGCTACTCGGATAAGGCAAAGGATTTTGAAGATCGTGAATGGGTAGTGGTTGAAGCTGAGATCGGCAAAGAATTCTATGAAGAGTTCGGCGGCGAAGGTCCTGTATTCCATGTGAATAGCGTGGTTAAGGCAGAGCCAGCTCAGGATGAATTAGTATATTTCACTTACTAAGAAAATAAGGTAGAATATGATTGCTCGTGAAGGCAAATGCCATTTGCGAGCAATTTCTTATGTTTACAAATCAATTTTGAGGAGAAAGCATGAAAAAAGAAGATCCAAGACTCAGAGCTGCTGGAAAGAAAACACCAAAAGCGTCTAAAAATGAAAAATTTGTAAAACCAGCCGATGATGATTTGAAGCAGTACTGGAAGACAGGTAATATGCTTTATCCTGTGCCGGCGGTAATGGTTTCCTGTAAGGGAAAAGAAGAAGGAGATGCAGATAATATTGTAACGGTAGCCTGGGCTGGAACTATTTGTTCTGACCCTGCCATGGTTTCAATTTCTGTAAGACCTGACAGATATTCTCATGATTTAATTGAGAAGTCCGGTGAATTTGTAATTAATCTTGTTACCAAGAGTCTTACCAATGCCTGTGACTGGTGCGGAGTACGCAGTGGCCGTGACTTTGATAAGTTTGCAGAAACAGGTCTTCATAAGTATAAGTCAGAATATATGGACACACCTGCCATTGCAGAAAGTCCTGTTAATATTTACTGTAAGGTTGTAAAAATTGAAAGACTTGGCAGTCATGATATGTTCCTGGCTGAAGTTGTTGGCGTTACCGTCAGCAAGGAATATCTGGATGAGCATGATAAATTCCATCTGGCAAGTACAGGCCTTATTGCCTATGTGCATGGTGAGTACTTCGCATTGGGTGCTCGTGTAGGTATATTTGGATATTCTGTAAAGAACAGAAGCAAAAAGCTGGAACAAAAGAAAGCTGCTGCTAAAAAACCAACTGCTGCTAAAAACCCAACTGCTGCTAAAAACCCAACTGCAAAGAAGAAACCTAAAAAGGTAGTAGTAAATAAGAATGCTACAAGAAAAGCTGCAGGAAAGAAATCCAACAGAAATAATTCTGGTGCAAGTTCATTTGCAGGTGGCAACTGGGATAGCAGAAAACGTGGTGGCACAAAAAGAAAGGCTGAATATTAACCATGGAAGAATTATTTGATATTTACGATGATAATAAAAATCTGACAGGTCGCACAGAAGTTCGTAAGAAGTATTTCTTAAATGAAGGAGAATACATGCTTCTGGTAATTGCACTTTTGGAAACACCAGATCATAAGTTCCTCATTACCAGACGTTCTTTCGATAAGAAGTGGGCGGCTGGTGACTGGGAAATCCCGGGTGGCGGTGTACATGCTGGAGAGACATCCTTTGAAGCAGTTTGCCGAGAAGTTGGGGAAGAAGTTGGTGTGGATGTTTCCAAGGCAGATGGCGGTCTCGTATATTCTTATAAAAATGTGGATCTGAAAAGAGGAGATAATTACTTCACGGATATTTACCATTTTGTTCTGCCAATGACTATGGACCAGGTAACTCTTCAGAAAGAGGAAACCATTGATGGAAAGCTTGCACCAATGGAAGAGATTACAGAGATTGCAGAGGGTGGACATTTCCTTCATTATAAGAGAATTCTGGAAGCTCTTGCGGCAGAAAAGCAAAAATAGTTTGTGTCCTTAAATAAATACTTGTAATTTTAAGTTATGGCTTTAAAGTTTCTAATTTAATAAAGCGGATTTTAAAGAATGCTAAGAACCTTCGCTTGATGCAGAGGTTCTTTTTTTATAGGATTATTCATATACCTTGCTTGCAGAGAGGGCAAGGGAAAATATGGTTAGTAAAATATACAGTGGTGTTGCTATTGGAATTCAGGGAATGGTGATTTGTGTGGAAGCGGACATAAGTCCAGGACTGCCTACCATGAATCTGGTGGGCTATCTTTCTTCCTCTGTGAAGGAAGCTGGAGACCGTGTTCGAACTGCCCTGCGAAATACTGGGTTTTCCATACCTCCAAGACGCATCACCATCAGTCTGTCACCTGCTGATTTAAGGAAGGACGGCTCCTTCTTTGATTTGCCTATTGCACTGGCAATTCTTTTGTCCATGCAGGTGATTCCCGTTGAACTTGATATAAGTAAATATTTAATTATTGGAGAACTGGGATTAGGTGGCCAAGTGCTACCTGTCTCCGGCCTTCTTCCAGTGGTGGATTTTGCCAGGGAGGAAGGATATCAGGGAGTGATTATACCGGCGGAGAATGTAGCGGAGGCCTGCCTGGTTTCTGGCATTGAAGTGATTGGTGTTAGCAGTCTGGCAGAGTTATTAACCCTGATTGATGGGGAAAGGAAACCGGTTGATTTAATGAGGGGAAGAAGACTTACAAAATTGCAAAGTCCATTTGCAATGGATAAGGTTAAGGTGGACCTTGCTGATATTCATGGGCAACTTGCTTTGAAACAATCGGTAATAATCGCAGCAGCTGGCTTTCATAATATTTATATGACCGGGGCGGCGGGCTCGGGTAAATCTATGATTGCCAAATGTATACCGGGAATACTTCCAGCTCTTAGCTACGAGGAGAAACTATGCCTTACGAAAATATATAGTGTGGCAGGGCTTTTTAAAAGTCAAAATGGCATGGTGGAAGAAAGACCCTTTCGCCATCCCCATAGTTCTGTGACAGAGACCGCTCTTCTGGGGGGAGGTGGAATACCTTTACCCGGCGAAATTAGCCTGGCGGATCATGGTGTACTTTTTCTGGACGAATTTCCGGAGTTTAAAAGGAAGGTAATCGAATCCTTGCGACAACCCATGGAGGATGGCCGTGTGACCATTGCAAGGGTTCGCGCCAGCTATGACTTCCCGGCTAGGTTCATGTTAGTGGCGGCTTCCAATCTATGTCCCTGCGGCTATTTTCCAGATCGAAGCAGATGTCATTGTAGCGACCGGGAAGTGTATGAATATCAAAACCGAATCAGCCATCCCATCATGGATCGAATTGACATTAAAATTCATGTGAAACCGGTAAGCATAAGCGAACTTTTCCTTCCAAATGATGGAATCACAAGCCAGCAGGCAAGAGAGATTGTTGCCATGGCTCGCCATCGGCAGGCTTATCGGTACCGAAATGAAAGCTTCAAGCTTAATGCTCATATGCCCCAGGGGAAAATCAATCAATATATTCCCCTCACGTCTATGCAAAAGGATTTTCTGAAGGAAAAAATAGAAAGTAAGGACATTTCAGCCAGAGCCTATTTTCGAAGTCTCAGACTGGCCAGAAGTGTGGCGGATGTTAGAGACCATGAAGAGGTGAGGGATGAGGACCTGGAATTTGCACTGAAACTTAAGAATTAGGCATGCAAGAGAAAATGCTTTGTTTTATATGAGAGCTTATCTTGTGATTATTGGTTTTGATTTTAATTGTGAAATTTGTATTTAGGAGGGGAAGTATGGATGAAAGAGATGCTTTAATTTTAATAGGTGCAATGGATGTTCTTCGACCAGAAGTAAAGAATGAACTGGTTGAGACTTACGGCAGTGCTACAGAAGTATATAAAAATTTACAAAGGGAGTCATTTTTGCAGGAACTTATTGAAAAGAAGATGCTAAGTGAAAAGAGCCTGAGTGCCCTTGGAGAAATCATGAAGCCTGACTTTCATAAAGGGCTGGAAAGAGACATGAGGCAAAATTATATTGAGGCGGTGACTCCGCTTGACGAAGATTTTCCAGAAAGTCTTCTGTCAATCAGTCCCAACAGTAAGAGCGGAAATTGTGCTCCTCTTTGTCTTTTTACATTGGGCAGAAGAGAATTGCTGTGTGCTGAAAGAAAAGTTGCCATTGTGGGAAGCCGAAATCCTAGCACCTATGGTCTTAGGGCCAGCGCTTACTTTGCTCGGGAGTTATCCAAAAAGAAAATCCTTATTGTCAGCGGCATGGCAAATGGAATTGACGGGGAGTCCCATAGAATGACACTAAAAGGAAGGGGAGATGCCATAGCTGTACTGGGAAGTGGCTTGCTTTGCCCCTATCCCAAAGAAAATATGGAACTTTATAGGACGCTGAAGGAAGAGGGATTGCTACTTTCTGAATATTTTCCAACATCTCCACCCCTTGCTTTTCATTTCCCCAACCGAAATCGAATCATAGCAGGTCTGTCAGAGGCGGTGCTGGTAACGGAGGCAAAGACCAAGTCTGGCTCTCTTATCACTGCCAGATGGGCTCTGGAGGCTGGTAGGGATATCTATGCTCTGCCTGGCAGAGTGGGGGATCCTTTAAGCCAGGGGACAAATGAATTGATTCGGGATGCAGGAGCGCTTTTAGTAACTGGTGTGGAAGATATTTTCCGGAATATGTATCCCATTACAGGGAGTAAAACTATGAGGGTTTTCCTTGCTTTGGAATCTGCGCCAATACCATTTGCGAGGATTGTAGAAAAGTCCAGACTTCCCGTTTCAGACTGCATGAAATGTCTGGAAGAATTAAGGAGAATTGGGCTTGTAGAAGGAAAAATGGAAGAGGGTTTTGCTTGTAGGTAAAAATACTTTTGAAAAAATGTTTTTGACACCTGCTATATACTTGTTGTATAGTGCCTTTCAGTTGAGTGTTATCTGGAGGAATAGATAGTGGCAAAAAAACTAGTAATCGTGGAGTCTCCGACGAAAGCGAAAACCATAAAAAAATTCTTGGGAAAAAACTTTGAGGTTATTGCCTCTGAAGGTCATGTAAGAGATTTGCCTAAGAGCAGTCTCGGTATTGATGTGGAAGATGACTTTGAACCACATTATATTACTATAAGGGGAAAAGGAGATCTGGTGAATACTCTTCGCAAGGCTGCGAAGAAGGCAGACTTCGTCTATCTCGCAACTGACCCGGACCGTGAGGGAGAAGCTATTTCCTATCATCTTTCAGTTGCTTTGAAACTTGATCCTAAGAAATATAAGAGAATTACATTTAACGAAATTACTAAGAATGTAGTTAAGGACTCTCTCAAGAATGCCAGAGAGATTGATATGAATCTTGTGGATGCCCAGCAGGCCAGACGTGTCCTGGACCGTTTGGTGGGTTATGAGATTTCTCCATTACTTTGGGAAAAACTCAGTAACAGAAAGCTGTCTGCAGGACGTGTGCAGTCTGTAACTCTTAGAATGATTGCAGACCGTGAAAAAGAAATTAATGATTTTATTCCTAAGGAATACTGGACCATGGACGTATCTTTAAAGGTAGATGGCATGAAGAATCCGGTGGTATTCCACTATACAAAGGATATTGATACTGAGGCAGATGCTACAGCGATTGAAAAGGCTTTAGAAGGTGCTGACTTTACTGTATCTGAAGTAAAGACATCCAGCAGAACGAAAAAAGCACCTCTGCCATTTACCACATCAACATTACAACAGGTGGCTTCCAGCCGTATTAATTTCTCTACCAGAAAGACTATGCAGGTTGCCCAGCAGCTTTATGAAGGTGTTGAAGTAAAGGGACAGGGAACAGTTGGTTTAATTACGTACCTTCGTACAGATTCTACGAGAATTTCAGAGGTGGCAGATGCTGCAGCTCGTGAATTTATTGAAGAGCGTTTCGGTAAGGAAAATGTTGCAGATAAGGCACCAGAAGAAAAAACAAAGAAAAATATTCAGGATGCCCATGAAGCCATTCGTCCAACTGACGTAACAAGAACACCTGAGTCATTAAAGGGACTTATTTCTAATGATCAGTTCAAGCTTTATAAACTGATTTATGACCGCTTTATTGGCAGTCGTATGCAGAACGCTTCTATTGAAATTAAGACTGTGAATGTAGAAGCTGCAGGTCACACATTTAGAAGTAGCACAAGTCGTGTAGCTTTTGCAGGTTTCCTCAATGTAGAACGGGATGAGGAAGAAAAGAGGGAAGAAAAGGCTGATCTTTCCAGACTGGAGAAGGGGGCTTCCCTTTCTGCACCAGTTATTGAAAAGAAGCAGCACTTTACAGAACCACCTCAGCATTTTACAGAAGCTTTACTGGTTCGTACCATGGAAGAAAATGGTATTGGTCGACCATCTACTTATGCGCCAACCATAGCCACATTAATGAATCGTCATTATATCGTTAAGGAAAAGAAGAATATCTTTATTACAGAACTGGGTTCTGCTGTTAATCAGATTATGCATAAGGCCTTCCCGGAAATTGTAAATATTGACTTTACTGCCAATATGGAATCTCTTCTTGATGGTATTGGCGATGGTAATGTTCAGTGGAAAGTTGTAGTTCGTAATTTCTATCCGGATCTTGAGCAGGAAGTTAAGAATGCCAGGGAAAATGTGGGTGAAATTAAGATTGAACCAGAAGTTTCGGATGTTCTCTGTGAAAAGTGTGGTTCCCATATGATTATCCGTTATGGACGCTTTGGTAAGTTTCTTGCTTGTCCAAACTTCCCAGAATGTTCCAATACAAAACCATTCCTTGAGAAGATTGGGGTTCCATGTCCTAAGTGCTCCAGCGATCTGGTACGCCGCTTTACAAAGAAGGGACGTCCTTTCTATGGATGTATGAACTTCCCAGAGTGCGATTTTGTTTCCTGGGCAAAGCCTATTTCCAAGAAGTGTCCTCGTTGCGGCCAGTATATGGTAGTAAAGGGAAAGAAGATTGCATGTTCAGATCCTGAGTGTGGATACACAGAGCAGGCTGATGAAAAGGATGCAGAATAATTCGAAAAATGAATAAATGATTCCTAAAAAGCAGTACATTTGTGCTGCTTTTTAAATGTAGAGACAGAAATATGAAAAATGTATAAATTGTTTGACAATTCGTATTGAGCGCCACATGTCTTTGTGATATATTTACAAGGTAGGTATCTTTAATTTCTTAGGAAAAGGGGGATGCTAGTGGGTGTAAAACTATTAGACAGAACAAGAAAAATTTCTAGACTTCTGCATAATAACTCATCATTTGTGGTTGTGTTCAATGACATTTGTAAATGCGTAGGAGATATCCTATCTGCAAATGTTCTGGTTGTAAGCGCAAAGGGCAAGGTACTCGGTGTATATGAGAAGGATGACATTCCATCTCTACAGGAAATGCTAACAGATAATGTTGGCGAGCACATCGATGCAGACTTGAATGAGCGCTTTCTTTCTGTGCTTTCCACAAAAGAAAATTCGAATCTCACAACTTTAGGCTTTGAAAAGGCCAGTGACAGTGATTATACTGCAGTCATTTTACCAATTGACTTCGCAGGGGGAAGACTGGGTACTACCTTTATTTACCGTCTGAAAAAAGAATTCAGTGTTGATGATATTATTCTTTCTGAGTATGCCAACACGGTAATTGAACTGGAGATGATGCGTTCCATTTATGAAGAGAATGTGGAAGAAAAGAGACAGATGGCAGCTATTGATGCTGCAATCTCAGCCCTTTCTGATTCGGAAAAGAAAGCGGTTATGTACACTCTGGACATGTTGAATGAAGACATGGAGGGTACAATTGTGGTAAGTCACATCTCTAAGACTTATGGAATCACAAGATCCATTATTGTAAATGCAATTCACAAAATGGAGAGTGCTGGTATTTTGCTGGCACAGTCTAAGGGTATGCGTGGTACCTTTATCAAAGTAGTAAATCCAGCGATATTTACAGAAATTACAAGTCAAAAAGACTTGAACGATTAACTTAATTTAAGGAGCTTGATTCATGGAAATTTTAATGATTATATTAGTGGTGATTGGTATCATTGCTATCATCGTAAGTTTTGTGATTACGGGGAAAGAAGAAAAGACAACTCCTGGTCTTCAGGAAGAACTGACAGAAGCAGATAAGAAAAAGCTTCGTAAGATGTCTGATCAGTATATTGGGGAATATGGAAAGAAGAAAGTGGAAGAAGCTGTTTCCAAGCAGGTGAATGATACAATCGTCCAGGCTGTAAAGAATGCAGAGCCACAAATCTCTGAGACGATTCAGAAAGAAATTACAGATGCAGCAGCTAAGGAAAAGGAGTCTATTCAGGCTTCCTTCCAGGAACTGGCTGAAAAGCTGGATCGAAATAAGGCAGAAGTGGACAATACATTTGCTTTAATTTCTGGTAAAGAAAAGGACATGAAGGTGTCTTTAAATCTTGTGGATGAATACAAGACTGGTCTGGAAAGAATGAAGGCGGATATGGACCAGACAGCTGCAGCACTTGCTCGTGAAAATACGGAAGTAGTAGAGGAAGTTGCAAAGTCTTCTCCAGTAGAAGAAGCTCCAGTGAATCCTGATTTTGAAGAGACAGAAATTCTGAAGGAAGAAGCCATTCCTATGGAACCTGTTGAAGAATCTAAGAATTCCAAGTCAAAGGCTAAGCGTAAAAATAAGAGAAAGAATCGTAAACAGAGAGCAGCGGAAGAAGCAGCCAAGAAAGCAGCGGCTGAAAAGACTGCAGCAGAAGAATCTACACTAGCAGAAGAGACAACTCTTGAAGAAACAGCTGAAGCTCCAGTAGAAGAGGCTGCGGAAGAAGTTCCTGCAGAAGTTTCTGCGGAAGAAGCTCCAGCAGAAGAGGCAACTCTTGATGAAACAGCTGAAACTCCGGTAGAAGAAATTGCTGAAGAAGCTCCTGTGGAAGATGCTCCGGTTGAAGAAGAGGCGGTTGAAGAAACTGTTGCAGAAGAAGCTCCACTTGCAGAAGAGACTGCAGAAGAAGTTGCAGAAGAAGTTGCAGAAGAAGTTGCAGAAGCATTCACAGAAGAAACTACAGAAGCACCGGTGGAAGAAACGGTAGAAGAAGTTTCTTTTAATGAAGAAGTAGCAGAAACTGTAGATGAAATTCCGCTGGAAGAGGCTGAAGATCTTTCAAAAGCAAATGCAGAAGAAGCATCTGAATATGATGCAGAAGCAGAAACAAGCGTTCTTACTTCTGAGGATGCAGAAGCTGATTATGATGAAGAATTCGATGATGATGAACTGGATGATTTGGATCCAGTAGAAGACCTGGATGCCATTCTTGAACGGGAAGGAATTCAGTTAACGGACGGAGATACAGAAGGAAACATTATGGAAATGTTCCATGCTGGCTTCAGTATTATTGAAATTTCCAAGGTTTTGAAGCTGGAAGCAGCAGTAGTAAAGCAGGTTATCGATTCAAGACAGTAAGAGGGATGATGAAGATGAAGACTAAATATTTAATTCGTGGCATCGGCATCGGAATCATCTACGGTGTCCTGATGTGTATGATTGGATTTTATATTTCAGGTAAGAAAAATCCATTTGCGTCAGTTGCCATTGCAACAACTGAGGCTGTCACAGAAGAAGTGACAGAGGCTAGAACAGATGAAATTACGGAAGCACCAACTACGGAGGAAGTGACCACTGAGGCAACTACAGAAGAAGTTACTACAGAAGCACCAACTACGGAGGAAGTAACTACGGAGGAAGCCACCACTGAGGCGCCAACCACTGAGGAGGCTACTACAGAAGAAGAGAAAGTAAAGTCCATCACAGTTTCTGGTGGTATGGGTTCTGAGACAATTTCTTCTATGCTGGCAGAACAGGGCCTGGTTGAGGATGCAAATTCCTACAATGAATGGTTGATTTCAAAGGGCTATGATAAAAAGCTTCGTGTTGGAACTTTCGAAATTCCAGCAGGTTCTTCTAAAGAAGAAATCGCAAAGATTCTTACAACAAAGCCACAGTAAAATTCTTGCCAAGTTCATTTGCATGGCTTATGCAAATGTATTTATGAAAAAATATATAAAACTCCCATGTAATTGGCCAAAAACCTCTTGCATGGGAGTTTTCTTTATGATACTCTATTCGTTGCGCGGTTTAGACCGTGACTTTAGTCATGCAGATTTCTGCTTCAGGTGCGTATGGTGACGCCCATACGTTTTCACGGCAGGAAAAATAGAATCTGCAGAAGTATAACCTAGGAGGTACTTTTATGAGCGTTGTATCTATGAAACAGTTACTCGAAGCAGGTGTTCACTTTGGACATCAGACAAGACGTTGGAATCCTAAGATGGATCCATACATCTTCACAGAGAGAAATGGTATTCATATCATTGATCTTCAGAAGACAGTTGGCATGATGGATGATGCTTACAAGGCAGTATTTGAATGTGCAGCAAACGGCGGAAAGATCCTTTTCGTTGGTACTAAGAAGCAGGCACAGGATTCTATCGCAGAAGAAGCTAAGCGTTGTGGTATGTACTTCGTTAACCAGAGATGGTTAGGTGGTATGCTCACAAACTTCAAGACAATTCGTTCAAGAATTGAAACATTTAAGAAGTATAAGAAGATGGAAGCTGATGGAACATTCGACCTTCTTCCAAAGAAGGAAGTTGTTAACATCAAGAAGGATATGGCTAAGCTTGAAGCTAACATCGGTGGTATCGAAGATATGACTAAGATCCCTGATATGATCTTCGTTGTGGATCCTCATAAGGAAAAGATCTGCGTACAGGAAGCTCATGCTCTTAACATCCCACTTGTTGGTATCGCTGATACAAACTGTGATCCAGAAGAACTTGATTACATCATTCCTGGTAATGATGACGCTATCCGTGCCGTTAAGTTAATCGCTTCTACACTTGCTCAGGCAGTTATCGAAGCTAACCAGGGTGCAGATGAAGCTACAGAAGAAACTGCTCCAGCAGCAGACGCTGAATAATTTTTAACATGTAAATTTTTTAACAGTCGCTGTTTACAGCGGCTGTTAATTCTACTTTAATCGGAGGACATTAAAATGGCTATTACAGCAGCTGACGTTAAAAAGCTTAGAGAAATGACAGGCGCCGGAATGATGGATTGTAAGAAGGCCCTGAGTGAAACGGATGGCGATTTCGATGCAGCTATCGAATTCCTTAGAAAGAAAGGTCTTGCTTCTGCAGAGAAGAAGGCTTCTCGTATCGCAGCAGAAGGTATTGTTTCAACTGTAGTATCAGAAGATGGTAAGACAGCAGCAATCGTAGAAGTTAACTCAGAAACTGACTTCGTTGCTAAAAACGAAGTATTCCAGACATATGTAAAGGCTCTTGCAACACAGATCCTTAACAATGACTATGCTAACCTTGATGAATTCTTCGCAGCAAAGTCTGATCTTGATGACACAACTGTAGAAGAGCACCACAAGGCAATGGTTGCTAAGATCGGTGAAAAGCTTTCTATCCGTCGTTTTGAAAAGATTTCTGGCGATGCAGTAGTATCTTACATCCACGCTGGTGGTAAGATTGGTGTTCTTGTTGAAGCTACAACAGATGCAAGCAACGATGCAGTACTTGAAGCTATGAAGAACGTTGCTATGCAGATCGCAGCTATGAACCCAAGTTATGTTTCAAGAGATGAAATCTCTGCAGACTTACTTGCAAAGGAAAAGGAAGTAGTTACATCTTCAGCAATCAATGATCCTGCAACACTTCCAAAGCCACTCCTTAACGCACTTCTTGATGAAGCAGTAGCAGGAGCAGCTATGTCTCAGGAAGATAAGGATGTTATCGCTGAGAAGAAGAACGATAAGTACCTCTTCAACTTCCTTTCAGCAGAAGGTGTTCAGGTTCTTCGTGACCTTGCAAACACTCATACAGCTGAATATGTTGAAAATAAGATCTTTGCTGGTCTTGTTGAAGGTCGTTTCAATAAGCACCTCAAGGAAATCTGCCTTGTAGACCAGGCATACGTTAAGGCTGAAGATAAGGAAAATGTTGGCCAGTACGTAGCAAAGGTTGCTAAGGACAATGGTATTAACTTCTCTATTAAGAAGTTCGTTCGTTTCGAAACAGGCGAAGGTATTGAAAAGAAGCAGGAAGATTACGCAGCAGAAGTTGCTAAGGCAGCTCAGATCAACTAGTCTTTCTCTAAATACTGGAATTTACAATCAAGAGGTTGGACTTCCCAATCTCTTGATTTTTTTTATTTACAATACTATGATTTTTATGGTTGCAAATGGACTGTGCAGTTCATTTGCATGCTTTAAAATAAGGAATGAAAGATGAGGCATTTTCTCATGGATAAAAAAGAACTCTTAAGAAATATTGCAGCAAAGTCGGATGTGGATTTGATTCTGATCACAGATCCATTTTCTTTACGCTATTACACAGGTTTTCGTGGTGGAGAAGGTATTGCCCTGGTAACACCTGCTTCCGCTGTGCTGATTACGGATTCCAGATATACAGAGGCAGCTGGTAAAGAAAGTGATTTTGAGGTTATTGAATACAATAATAGCAATCCTCTGTTTGATATTATCAATGGAATTATGGATAAGGATCAGGCCTTCCGAATTGGTATTGAGGATCGTTCCATGACCTATTCTGATTTCCACAAGTATCGTCAGATGCTGAAGAGTGCGAAGTTATGGATTGCGCTGGATGCAGCCCTTTTAAAGCCACGTCAGATTAAGAGTCCGGAAGAGATTGCCACCCTTCGCAAGGCAGAATCCATTGGGGATAAGGCTTTCTCTGACATTTTGAATATCATTAAGCCAGGCATGACTGAGCTGGAAGTGGCAATGGAACTGGAGTACGCCATGAAGAAGAATGGTGCAAATGGATTTTCCTTTGATACCATTGCTGCATCTGGTTTAAATTCTTCCATGCCTCATGCAATTCCATCTGAAAAGAAAATTGAAAATGGTGATTTTCTTACCATGGATTTCGGTTGTCTCTATGATGGTTACTGTTCGGATATGACCCGTACAATTTGTGTGGGTAAGGCTAGTCAGGAGCAAAAGGATGTTTATCAAATTGTTTTGGATGCTCACCTGCAGATTTTGGAGAAGATGAAGCCGGGAATGGTATGTAAGGATGTGGATTCTATTGCCAGATCTTATATTTCAGATAAAGGATACGGTGCCTATTTTGGTCATGGCTTAGGCCATTCAGTAGGACTTTATATTCATGAGAGTCCAGCCCTCAATACAAGGGATATGACAATTCTTCGCCCTGGTATGATTGAAACGGATGAACCCGGTATTTATTTACCTGGAAAGTTCGGTGTTCGTATTGAGGATATGTGTCTGATTACAGAGGATGGCTGTGAGTCTCTTGCAAGCTCTCCAAAGGAACTGATTGAGCTTTAAATAATAGTCGCGCTAAGTCAATTTGCCGGAAATTGTTTCTGATTGAATGAATTTAAGCGAAAAATCGACGAAAGTCCTTTATTTATGCGGGGTTCCGTCGAAAAGTGCTTGCATTCTCCTTTATTTTCGGCTATTATTAATAAGACTTATAGACAATGCTTGGAGTGGGTTCGTAAATCGAACCCACTCCTTTGTATGTAGGAGGTTTAATTGAAGAGAGCAGAAATTGAAGCAAGAACCGAAGAGCTACTTGCACCGATTCTTGAAGAAGGAAATTTTATTCTTTGGGATGTTTCCTATGTGAAGGAAGGCAAAGATTTTTATCTTCGTGTCTTCGTTGATAAGGAAGGTGGAATTGATATTAATGATTGTGTTGATATCAGCCACAAATTAGATGAGAAGATGGAAGCAGAGGACTATATCGCCGATGCTTATACACTGGAGGTTTCATCACCAGGACTGACAAGACCTCTTCATAAAGACCGTGAAATGTCACTTAGTATTGGACGACTTGTATTTGTGAAGCTTTATGCAGAAGAAAATGGTGCTAAGGAATTCCTTGGTACTCTGAAGGATTTTGATGCAGAGCATGTGACAATCCTTGCAGATACGGAAATTACATTTACCAGAAAGAATATTTCTCAGATTCGCTTAGAATTTGAAGACTAGTTTCTGGATGGATAAAATCCATCAAAATAAATGTTTATTAATTTTCAATGAAAATAGTATATAGGAGGACGAAATGGCAAAGGCAAAGGCTAACAAAATTGATTTAGGTGCATTAACTGACCTGGAGAGAGAAAAAGGAATTGACCGTGATCAGATGATCACAGCTATGGAAAAGGCTATGGTTTCATCTTGTGAGGTTGATTATGGTAAGGATTGTAAGGCAGAGGCTCATATCAATCACGAAACAGGTGTAATTAAGCTTACAGTTCAGAAGGCAGTTGTAGAAAAGGTTATGAACCCTAAGACTGAAATCAGTGTTGAGAATGCAAGACATATCAATATCAATGCTGAAGCAGGGGATACCGTAACTGTTGATGTTGATCCAGCTCACTTTGGTCGTGTAGCTGCTCAGCGTGGTAAGAGCATTATTCAGCAGTCTATTAAGGAATTCGAAAGAGCTGCACAGTATACATATTTCCACGCTAAGGAACATGATATTGTAACAGGTATTGTTGAGCGTTATAGCGGAGATAACCTGGTTGTTAATCTGGATGCTAAGGCTGAAACAATGCTTCCAAGAAAGGAAATCATTCCTGGAGAGCATTATGGTCCTAATGATAGAATTAAGCTTTACATTGTTGAAGTACATGAAGGCCGTAAGAGAGCTGAAGGCAAGGGTACAGGTGATTGCAGAATCGTTGTATCTCGTACACATCCTGATTTAGTTAAGCGTCTCTTCGAAAGAGAAGTTGCTGAAATTGAAGAAGGCATTGTTGAAATCAAGAGCATTTCACGTGAAGCTGGTTCGCGTTCTAAGATTGCAGTTTATTCAAATGATGAGAATGTAGATGCAGTCGGCGCTTGTGTTGGTCAGAACGGTTCTCGCGTAAATGCAATCGTTACAGAACTTCACGGTGAAAAGATGGATATCATTCAGTGGGATGAAAACCCTGCTGTATTTATTGAAAATGCACTTCGCCCAGCTAAGGTTGTATCTGTTCGCATGAACGAAGATGGAACAGAAGCACGCGTAGTGGTTCCTGACTATCAGCTTTCACTTGCTATTGGTAAGGAAGGTCAGAATGCACGTCTTGCAGCACGTCTTACAGGTTTCAAGATTGATATTAAGAGTGAGTCACAGCAGGCAGCTCTTGACAATGGAGATTTTGAAGATGAGGGTCTCGTAGATGATCTTGATGATGCAGCACTTGACATCGAAGAGGATGATGCTGAGTAAGACAAGGATTTATTTGATAGAAAGCAGTGAATAATTAATTAATGAGTAAGAGGAAAAATCATAAAAAGGATGCATTGCGCATTTGTCTTGGTTGTGGACTTGAACATCCAAAGAAAGAAATGATGCGAATCCTTCTGACCGATGGGGAGGAAACACTTGATCCAACAGGCAGAATGAATGGCAGAGGTGCGTATTTATGCAGAAATTCTTCTTGCATCGAAAAAGCTTTTGCCGAAGGAAAAATTTCAGAGGCTGTTCGCGATAAGTCATTGGATGATTTAGAACAGTACAAATGGAGTTTTCTTAGTCTTGCAGCAAAAGCTGGAGCTGTAGCTTCTGGAGAGTTTCAGGTAGAAGAAGCGATTCAAAAGGGAAGCGCCTGGCTGGTAATTGTTGCGGAAGATGCGTCTGATAACACAGCGCATAAATTCGAAAGCAAATGTTCTTTTTACCAAGTCCCATTTACAAAATGCGGATCGAAGGAACTTTTGGGTGCAAGAATTGGTAAGGAAATGAGAAGCATGGTTGCAATTTGTGATGAGTCCTTTGCAACCAAAGCTTATGGTTTATTTGGAATAGAGACAGAGTAGGATTTGCTTGGAGGAAATTGAATGGAAAATACTGAGAATAAGAAGACAACATCCGCAGGGTCAGAATCTGCAACAAAAAAAGTAGTGAAGAAGACTACTACAGCTGCTAAAACAGCTACAAAATCTTCTAGTGCCGGCAAATCTACTGGTGCTCGTAAACCACAGAAGAGAAAAATGTCTCTTTCTGACAGCATTCATGAGGCTCTTCTGAAGAAGGGAAGAGAAGCAGAAGAAAAGCGTCTGGCTGCTGAAAAGAAAAAGGCAGAAGCTGAAGAAGCTATTCGTGCAGAAGAAGAAAAGAAAGCTGCTGAAGAAGCTGCTGCTCTTGCTGCAGTAGAAGCTGAAAAGAAAGCTGCTGAAGAAAAAGCGGCTGCTGAAAAGGCAGAAGCAGAAGCGGCGTCCAAGGCTGCTGAAGAAGCTGAAAAGAAAGCTTCAGAGAAGAAGGCAGAAAAGAAGACTGAAAAGAAGGTAGAAAAGAAGGCAGCTGAGGATAAGCCAGCTCGTAAGCCGAAGAAGACAGAAGCTACTGACAATAAGACAGAGAAGAGGGTTCGTCCTGCTAAGAAGGATGAAGCTCCTGTTCAGCCTGAAGAAAAGCCAGCAAAGAAAGATAAAGAAAAAGCTAAGACAGAAGAAGTACAGCGCATTTCTAAGAAAAAGAAAAAAGAAGAAGACGAAGCTGCAATCTTAGAGAGAGAAGCAAAGAGAAAGCAGCAGGAAAAGGCTGCAAAGGCAAATGCTCGTAAGGCTAAGTCTCAGAGGAATGGTAAGGCAGAAACTCCTAAGCCTCAGACAAAGCAACAGTCAAAGAAGGAAGAAGATACAATTAAGACAATCACTATTCCTGAAGAAATTTCTCTTCGTGATCTGGCTGATAAAATTAAAATTCCTGTAAATCAGTTGATTAAGAAACTCTTTATGGAAGGCAAGATGTATACAGTAAATACATTGCTGAACTATGAAGAAGCTGCTGAAGTTGCTATGGAATATAACTTCATTGCTGATGAAGAAGAAAAGATTGATCCCGTTGAAGAAGTAATGAAGGATACTGAGGATGCTGAAGAGGATATGGTTTCCAGGCCTCCTGTTGTCTGCGTAATGGGTCACGTTGACCATGGTAAGACATCCCTTCTGGATGCGATTCGTTCAACAAGCGTAACATCAGGGGAAGCTGGTGGTATTACACAGGCTATCGGTGCTTCTGTTGTTAAGGCTGGAGACCGTGAAATTACATTCCTGGATACTCCTGGACATGAGGCATTCACAGCTATGCGTATGCGTGGTGCGCAGTCTACTGATATTGCAATCCTTGTTGTAGCTGCTGATGATGGTGTAATGCCTCAGACAATTGAAGCAATCAACCATGCAAAGGCTGCTGACATTCAAATTATTGTTGCTGTAAATAAGATTGATAAGCCTGCTGCTAACGTTGAACGTGTTAAGCAGGAACTTACAGAATATGGTCTTGTTGCTGAAGACTGGGGTGGTGAGACAATTTTCTGCCCTGTATCCGCTAAGACAGGTGAAGGTATTGATAACCTTCTGGATATGGTACTTCTTACAGCAGATATGCTTGAACTGAAGGCTAATCCTAATAGGAAGGCTCGTGGTCTTGTTATCGAGGCTCGTCTTGATAAGGGTCGTGGTCCAGTAGCTACACTTCTTGTACAGAAGGGTACACTTAAGGTGGGTGAATTCATCGCTATCGGTGAAGCTCATGGACGTGTAAGAGCCCTTACAAATGACAAGCATAAGAATGTTAAGGAAGCACTTCCTTCAACTCCGGTAGAGGTTATCGGTTTAGATAAGGTTCCTGCAGCTGGTGATATCTTCGTTGCATGTGCAAACGAAAAGGAAGCAGCTAAGATTTCTGATGCTTATGTTGAGAGAGCAAAAGACAAGCTCATTTCCTCAACAAAATCACATGTTACTCTGGGTGCTCTCTTTGATGAGATGCATGCAGGTACTCTGAAGGATCTTAACCTTATTATTAAGGCTGATGTTCAGGGGTCTGTTGAAGCTCTTAAGCAGAGCTTACTTAAGCTTTCAAATGAAGAAGTTGTTGTTAAGTGTATCCACTCTGGCGTAGGTGCAATCACTGAATCTGATGTAACACTTGCTGCAGCATCTAATGCAATTATTATTGGATTTAACATTCGTCCTGATGCACAGGCTAAGTCCCTGGCGGATCAGCAGAAGGTTGATATCCGTCAGTATCGTGTTATCTATAACGTTATCGATGATATTGAAGCAGCCATGAAGGGTATGCTTGATCCTATCTTCGAAGAAAAGGTTATTGGACACGCTGAAGTTCGTAAGACATTCAAGGCTTCACAGATTGGTATTATAGCAGGTTCCTTCATCCTTGACGGTTCTATTGAACGTGATAGCAAGGCTAGAATTACTCGTGGAAATGATCTGATCTTTGAAGGAAATGTTGCTTCTCTGAAGCGCCTTAAGGATGATGTTAAGGAAGTTAAGGCTGGATATGAATGTGGTATCGTATTCGAAGGATTCACGGATATTCGTGAGGGCGATATGATCGAAGCATACAAGATGGTAGAAATTCCTCGTTAATTAATTTACAGGAGAACAAATGAGACAAAAGAGTTTTAAAGGTTCCAGAATTAATAGTGACGTGCAGAGAGTAATCTCTCACGTCATTGGATATGAAATTAAAGATCCTAGAGTCAGCGGTCAGTTCATTTCTGTTGTAAAAACTGAAGTAACCAAGGACTTAAAGGAGTGCAAATGTTATGTGAGCATTCTTGGACAGGGAGCTGCACAGAACGATTCTATGAAAGAAGCAATGAAGGGGCTGCAGAGAGCAGAGGGATTTATCCGTTCTCGTCTTGCAGAAGCATTGAATCTTCGAAATACACCACAAATCACATTTGTACTGGATCATTCCATTGAATATGGTGTAGAAATGTCCAAAAAAATTGATGAAGTTCTTCGTCAGGACCATGAAAAGAATGGTTCTGAGGGAAAGGATATGGGTGAATAAATGTTACCGGATGCGAGGGAAAAAGCTAAAAAATTCCAGCATATGATTGAACAGGCATCAAGCATCGCGATTATTGGTCACGTAAATCCTGATGGAGATTGCATCGGTTCCAATCTTGGTCTTTATAATTACATTATTGATAATTACAAAGATAAGAAGGTGGATGTATATGAAGAATCTTTTTCGTCATCCTTTAAGTTTTTAAATGGTGCGAAAAAGATTAAGCATGATACAAACGGTGACTCCTATGAACTTGCTATATCTGTAGATGTATCTGATGTGGAACGCCTTGGAAAGTTCAAGGAACTGTATAACACATCCATTTCTACAGCTTGTATCGATCATCATGTTAGCAATAAGGGCTTTGGGGATTTTTGCTATATCGATCCTGATGCTTCAAGTGCCTGTGAGGCCCTTGTAGACATTCTCGATTTAGAAAAGATTAGTCTGAATGCTGCGCAGAGTCTGTATTTAGGTATTGTTCATGATACAGGCGTATTCAAGTATGGTGCCACGAGTCGACACACCATGGAAGTTGCTGGAGCACTTTTGGAAAAGGGTGTTGATAGTGCCTATATTATTGATGAAACTTTCTATAAAAAGTCTTATAAGCAGAATCTTTTGATGAGCCGCGTTATTTTAGAGTCCAATCTCTATGAGGGTGGAAAAGTAATTAGCGGTTACATTTCAAAGGAAATGTTTAAAGAGTTCAAATGTACGAAGCAGGATACGGAAGGCATTGTGGAACAGCTTCGTCTCACTGATGGTGTAGAAGTTGCGATCTTTGCTTATCAGCTTGCAAAGAAGTCTTATAAATTTAGTCTTCGTGCAAAAAACTATGTGGATGTAAATGCCATTGCTCAGCATTTTGGTGGTGGTGGACATATTCGTGCAGCTGGTTTTTCTGTGGAAGATTATGAAAAGACCATGGAGGAACTCCTTCCTATGGTTAAGGAGCAGTTGAAATAATACATGGTTAGTGGAATTGTAAATGTATATAAGGAGCCCGGCTTTACTTCCTTCGATGTGGTTGCGAAGTGCCGGGGCATCTTTAAACAAAAGAAAATAGGACATGCAGGAACGCTCGATCCAATTGCTGAGGGCGTTCTTGTTATTTTACTGGGTAGCGCAACAAAACTTTCTGATTATCTTACTGTTCAGGATAAGGTTTATGAAGCGACTGCTCTTCTTGGTCGTGATACAGATACTTATGATATTAGCGGCCAGACTCTGGCGGAGGCAAGTGCTACAGATCTTTTATCTCTCACTGAAGAGAAGATAATGGATGCGCTAAACTCATTTGTAGGAAAGCAGATGCAGCTACCTCCAATCTATTCCGCCTTAAAGAAGGACGGAAAGAAACTGTATGAGTATGCTCGTGAGGGTAAAGAGGTGGAGATAGCGGCTCGCCCAATTGAGATTTATTCCATTCAGCTCTTAACCATTGATGGTTTAGGGAGTTCTGATGTGAGGGTACGCTTTCTTGTGCATTGTTCCAAGGGTACTTATATCCGCAGTCTTTGTCACGATTTGGGTCAAAAACTTTCGGTACATGCTTGTATGGAAAAACTTATTCGTAAAGAAACTTATGGACTTTCTTCTGATGATGGATTGACACTGGGGCAGTTGCAGGAGTTAAAAGACAAGGGTTGTCTTAATGATGCAGTGGAACCATTATCTACAGTGCTTGCGTCACTGCCTAAGGTAAAGGTGAAAGACAGTGGTGATAAGCTTCTGATTAATGGAAATAAATTGCAGCCGGGAATGGTTTCCTTTGAAAGCCAGGAGGCTGAGGAAATGTTTTTTGCTTCTTTGGAAAAAAATAGGGAAGAAGATCAGGATGCAAGACATTTATCCCCAAAGGATCTTGCGGTTTTCCGCGAAGGAAAGATATATGCCATCTATCGGTATGATGAGGATGGCCAGGTATTTAAGCTAAATAAAATGCTTAGAAATGAAGGATAATTCCTTTAAATAATAATTTACAGAATGTAAATGGAATGTGAGTAGACTAGAATGCAGGGTAGTGCAGTAACGATTGGAAAATTTGATGGCTTTCATAAAGGACATCAGCTTTTACTGAATACATTAAGGCAGCAGGCACTTGATCGTGATTTATCCTCTGTTGTTTTTAAGATTGATAGCAGAGAGACCCAGATTCTTTCTGACGGTGAACAGCGAGAGATTATGAAAGAGATGAAAATCGATCGTTTTATTCGTCAGCTTTTTACGGCAGACTTTGCCAAGATGGAAGCGGAAGAGTTTGTGCTTGATATTTTAGTGCGTTCCCTGCATGCAAAGGTCATTGTAGTTGGAAAAGATTTTCAATTTGGAAAAAATCGAAAAGGTAATGTTTCTTTACTTGAAAAGATGTCTAAAGAGTGTGGCTTTGAAGTCTATGCTCTGGATAAGGAAGAGTATGGAGATGGGGCTATTAGTTCTACCAGAATTAGACAGGCTATTTCAGAAGGTAGAGTGGAAGATGCTTATTCGATGATGGGACATCCATTTGGATTTTCTGGAACAGTAGAGCATGGTAAAAAAATAGGTACAAGTCTTGGCTTTCCTACCATTAATATCATGCCAGGAACAGAAAAGATGGTGCCAGAATTTGGTGTATATGCTTCACATACCATTGTCACAGATGAAAATGGTAGCAGCACATTTAACAGCATCACAAATGTAGGAAATAATCCCACTGTTTCAGACGGAAAGACGGTTACGGTTGAAACATTTATTTATGACTTTGATCAGGATATTTATGGTAGTCATGTAGATGTGGAACTGGTTAAATTTCTTCGTCAGGAACAGAAATTTGCATCTTTTGAAGATCTGCAAAAACAGATAGGCCGTGATATTGAGACTAGCAAAAAATACTTGTAGATTACAGTGCTGCTAGTATATTATATATGGGTATGCACCAGTAGCTCAGTGGATAGAGCAATGGCCTCCGGAGCCGTGTGCGTAGGTTCGATTCCTATCTGGTGCAGTTACAGTTGAAAAATTATTTTTTATATTTGAAGGAAAGGGATAGATATGACAAGGGAAGTTCGATCAAAGCAGATTAAATTAAAAGTTCTGTTAAGTGTAATTTGGATTGTGTTTTTATCAGCACTTGTTGTATTTGGCGTATACACATTTAAGAAAAGAAAGACCATTGGTCAGGATCTGGGCTTCACATCTAAATATGCATACGATACCAATATTAATCAGGATGTAAATGCACTTGTCATTACTTACTTAAATGCTTTAGCTACTGCAGATCAGCAGACATTAAAGTCATGCGTTACGAATCCTTCTCAGTACGATAATATGGCAACGGTTGAAAGCCGTTCTAAGATTATTACAGGCTACAATAATGTGAATGTATATAGTCTTCCGGGTGTAAATGAGGATGAATACCTTGTATATGCAGTTGCAAATATTTCTATTGCCAATATTTCATCCCAGCCACTTGATATTGTTCCAAAGCTTTATATCGTAAAACGTAATGGTAATTATCTGATTAACAATGAAGTGCCAGAAGCAGATGTGGCTGATCTTGAAAGCCAGGCTGATGCTTCCGCAGATATTCAGGAACTTTACTCCATGGTTAAGACAGATGAAGAAGAGAAGGCAGCACAGGATCCTGCTTTCAAAGAATTCCTTGAAAAATTGAAATAAGTTAATGTATACCGCGATGGTTCGTCCATCGCGGTTTTTTTATTGCTTCCGTGAGAACAAATTAATTAGAATGTTTTAACACTTTTGACAGAATTTTAGTATAATATGTTAAGACACTTGTCTAATAATTTGTATGGGATATGTATAGTATGAGAGAAAAAACTGAAAAAGTGAATATTGGTGATATTGCTAAGATGGCTGGGGTTTCCAAAGCGGCAGTGTCGAGATATTTTAATCACGGTTATATTTCTGATGAAAAAAGAGAATTAATAAGAAAAGTTGTCGAGGAAACTGGTTACCAACCTTCCATTCAGGCTGCGCATTTACGCATAAAAAAGACGAATACGGTTGGTGTGATTGTTCCTAAGCTTTCTTCATATTCCATTGGCAAATTAGTGGATGGTCTCTTAACGGTATTTAATGAGAATAAATATTACACATTACTTGCTGTTACTCAGAATGATCCTGAAAAGGAATTAGAGTATTTACATGCATTTCAAAATCATAGCGTAGATGGCGTAATCCTTATGGGAACAGTACTTACACCAAAGCATAAAGAATTAATTCGTGATTTACAGGTTCCTGTTGTTATTACAGGTCAGCATTTTAATGGTTTCAATTGTGTCTATAATGATGACTATAATGCTATGTATGAAATCACAAAAAAAGTTCTTGAAAAAGGTAGAAAGAAACCAGTCTATATCGGTGTTACCCAGAGGGATGTAGCGGTTGGTAAAGAACGTTTTGAAGGATTTAGAGATGCCTTAAAAGAATATGACCTGGAACATCTTGCAACTCGTTCTGTTATTTGTTCAGGTTTTGATGAGCAGGCTGGATATGATGCAACAGAAGAGTTGTATAAATTATATCCAGATATGGATGCAACGATTTGTGCCACGGATACACTTGCCTTTGGTGCATCAAGATATCTGGAACTTGCTGGAATATCCCTTCCAGGACAGGTACTTGTTTCTGGAATTGGTGGCTCTACATTGGCTTTACATGCAGGTTATCCAATCCTGACTGCCAAGTATTATTATCAGCAGGCGGGCAAAATCTCTTCAAAGCTTTTGCTCGATATGATGAATGGTGCAGTTACTGTTCAGAGCAATATGAAACTTGGTTTTGATATCATCGATGATATAAATAGGTAATACGCCAAAAGAATTCATTTGCATTTGCTGCTTCTAATCGATATAGTGGTAGAAGTGTACAGGCTATTGGTGCAATTTCTTCCTATCCAACAGAAGTATAATTTGTGAAATACCTCCACAAAGAAAAATAACTCAAAAAACACATCTGGTGAGTAAATATACCTGCCAGATGTGTTTTGCCTTTTACTGTTCGTCGTTATTTTCTTTTTCTGTATTTTCCAATTCGTTAAGGGATTCAATGTTGATTCCACGGCTTGGCACAGGTGTGGAGAAAACAATCTGTGTTTCAGTCTTACCGAATTTCTGTAACTGTCCGATGAAGGAATCCAGTTCTAAAGTGCTAGGGAAGCAGACTTTAATGTGCATGGAATAAGCGCCTGTTACACAATCGCATTCAAGAACATTTGGACATGCTTCAATAAAAGGATAGAATTCTGGTTTCTGCTTTGGCTCTAATGTAAGGTTGATGAAAGCAGTAATGTGATAACCAAGGACAAGTGGATTAATTTCTGCATGATAACCGCTGATGATGCCTTGTTTCTCAAGTCTTTCGATTCTTGCAGATACTGCTGGAGAAGAAAGAAAAACCTTTCCAGCAAGATATTTAAGGGGATATCTAGAGTTTTCTTGTAATAATTGAAGAATTTTAATATCTATTTTATCCATGATAGACCTCTTTCTATTGGTTGCTTAATTAAATAAATAAAATTTGTTGCTCGACTTAAGTATTATAAGACTTTTTCTGGACTCATGCTAGTAAAAGTTTTGTGTTATCATATAAATGTTAATTGAGATATAGACCATTGTTCATGCAAATGGTTTTCGAATAGAAATGGAGATTTTATGGAAGCAATTAGAATTAATAAGTATCTGAGTGAAGCTGGTGTTCTTTCCAGACGAAAGGCCGATGAAGCCATCGCCAGAGGAGAAGTTTTGGTAAATGGAAAGTTACCTGAGCCTGGAACAAAGGTAAGTTTGGAAGATGAAGTTACCTATTTGGGCAAGGTGGTAAGACCAGTTGAAGATAAGGTTGTGCTTGCATATTACAAACCAATTGGTCTTATCTGCACATCTGCAGAGTCAGATCCCAATAGTATTTTTAGAAAACTTAATTATCCTAAGAGACTTATTTATGTAGGCCGTTTGGATCAGGCATCTCAAGGTCTTTTGCTTTTAACAAATGATGGCGAATTATCAAATCAAATTCAAAAAGCTCGTAATGGTCATGAAAAGGAATATGTTGTAAGAGTGGATAAGCCTATTACGGATGAATTTGTTAGCCAGGCTTCCAAAGGTGGACTCTCTTTTGAAGATTTGGGAGAAAGAAAGACAAAGCCTTGTAAGATTATTAAGCAGGGTAGTCAGTCTTTTCGTATCATTTTAACAGAAGGTATCAATCGAGAGATTAGACGTATTTGCGAATATTATGGATATCGCGTTACTTATCTTAAGAGAATTCGTGTTATGAATATTAATCTGGGTGAATTACAGCCTGGTGAGTATCGAGAACTTACAAATAAAGAAATTGAAGAACTGAAGAAATCAATTCGATAAATATTAATAAGTAGAATCGGAACTGGGTAAAGGGGCAGGACAATGGCTGAAAAGCAGAACATGAAAAGAATGAAAGAATTGATTCAAATTCTGAATCAGGCATCTAAGGCTTATTATGATGAAGACCGCGAAATTATGAGTAATTTTGAGTATGATAAGCTTTATGATGAACTTGTGGATTTAGAAAAAGAGACAGGAATTACTTTATCAAATAGCCCGACTATTAATGTTGGTTATGAAGTGGTTTCTTCCCTGCCAAAAGAAAAGCATCCAGAGCCTATGCTTTCTCTGGACAAAACAAAGGATGTGGAAGTGCTTGCAGATTGGTTGGGAGACCATGCTGGAATTTTGTCCTGGAAGATGGATGGCCTTACGGTTGTTCTCACTTATGAAAATGGTAGTCTCACAAAGGCCGTAACTCGTGGTAATGGTGAAGTTGGTGAAGTTATCACAAATAACGCCAGGGCCTTTCAAAATATTCCCAATAAGATCTCTTATCAGGGTAAATTGGTTGTTCGTGGAGAAGCGGTTATCGGCTATGAGGATTTTGAAGCGATTAATGCAGCTCTTCCGGAGACAGATGCAAAATATAAAAATCCAAGAAATCTTTGCTCTGGAGCCGTAAGACAGTTGGATTCATCCATTACAGCTAAAAGAAATGTAAATTTTTTTGCCTTTTTTCTGGTAGAACCTGAGGATCCGGAACTTCTGAAAAAGCTGGGCAACTCATTTGAAGAGAGATTTATTTTCCTGAAGGAAATTGGTTTTGATGTTGTTGAGTATAAAAAGGTAAATAGTGGAAATGAAATTGCCGGGGCTGTTGCAGAGTTTGCAGAGAAACTTCCGGAGAATGCTTTCCCTTCAGATGGTCTTGTGTTGGATTTGGATGATGTTGCCTATGGCAAAAGTCTGGGAACAACAGCTAAATTCCCTCGTAATGCCATTGCATTTAAATGGAAGGATGAGCAGCAGGAGACGGTTTTAAGAGAAATCGAATGGAGTCCATCCAGAACAGGTTTGATTAATCCGGTGGCTGTTTTTGATCCCGTTGAATTAGAAGGTACGGTTGTGAAGAGAGCAAGCCTTCACAATGTTACATATGTTAAGGATATGCAGCTGGGAATTGGAGATCGTATTAAAGTTTATAAAGCAAATATGATTATTCCTCAGCTTTCTGAAAATCTCACCAAGTCAGGAAATTCGCCAATTGCTGAGGCTTGTCCTGTCTGTGGAGAAAAGACTGTAATCAAAAATGAGAATGGTTCTGAGACTTTACATTGTCCGAATCCAGAATGTCCTGCCAAGCATATCAAAGAATTTGATTTATTTGCTTCCAGAAACGCAATGAATATGGATGGTCTTTCTGAAGCTACTATGGAAAAGTTTATGGAGGAAGGCTTCCTTCATAGCCTGGTAGATTTATTCCATTTGGATCAGCATAAGGACCAAATTATTCAAATGGACGGCTTTGGACAGAAGTCCTATGAAAAGATTCAGGAATCTGTGGAGAATGCCAGAAATAATGCCACACTTGCTGGTTTCCTTTATGGACTTGGTATTCCTGGTATTGGTGCTCAAAATGCAAAACTGATTGCCAGATATTTCAAGAATGATATGGAGAGTATTCTTGCTGCAAGCAAAGAAGAACTCTGTGAAATCGAAGGCTTAGGTGAAGTGCTTGCAGATGGGGTAATCTCATTTGTAAAGGATGAAAAGAAAATCCAAGAGGTAAGAGCTCTTTTGAATGAAATCAATTTTGTTCAGGAAGAGAATAATGCGCCACAGGATTTAGTAGGCAAGATTTTTGTAATTACTGGAAGCCTGGAAACATATCCAAATCGTGATGCTTTGAAAAAAGAGATCGAAGACAGAGGAGGAAAGTGTTCTGGTTCAGTTTCTGCAAAGACATCCTATTTGATTAATAATGATATCCTTTCCAATTCTTCAAAGAATAAGAAAGCAAAATCTCTAGGTATTCCGATTATTACAGAAAATGATTTTAAAAAACTGTAAATTAAAAATTCATTTTCCTTATTTTTTAATTCTTATAATGGATAATAATCTAAACTGATTTAAAAAAATGTTTACTTTGTGATAGGATAAGTGTTGTTCTTATTAAAAGCTATAAAGGCTTTATGTGTTGAATTGCAATAGACGGAAACTTGAGGTGACATAAATGCCAATTCGTATTGATAATGATTTACCAGTTAAGAAAGTATTAGAAGATGAAAATATATTTGTCATGGACGATCGTCGGGCGGGTACCCAGGACATTCGACCAATTGACATCCTGATTTTAAATCTGATGCCTCTTAAGGAGGATACGGAACTTGCGCTTCTGCGTAGTCTTTCAAACACTCCATTGCAGGTAAATATAACCTTTATTCGTACAATGTCATATACATCTACTCATACATCTTTACAGCATTTGGAAAGATTTTATTCTGATTTTGAACATGTTAAGAATAGAAAATGGGATGGTCTGATTATTACCGGCGCGCCAGTTGAGAAAATGGACTTTGAAGATGTTGATTATTGGAAAGAATTAACAGAAATCATGGATTGGTCAGAGAAGAATGTTACTTCCACATTCCATATCTGTTGGGCAGCTCAGGCTGGTCTTTATTATAGATATGGCATCAAGAAGCATGAGTTCAAGGAAAAACTTTCTGGTATCTATAAGAATATTACCAGACATAAGTCTGACCCATTGGTTCGTGGTTTTGATGATACATTTTTTGCTCCTCAGTCTCGTTATACTGGTGTTGACGCAGATGCGGTATATGCGAATGACAGACTGAAGACTTGTGCTTACTCCGATGAGTGTGGTCCTTTCCTGATTATTGGAGACGGTGGAAAGAATGTATTCGTTACTGGACATCCAGAATATGATACATTTACATTGGATACGGAATATAAGAGAGATCTGGCTAAGGGTCTTAATCCAAGTATTCCTGTGAATTATTATCCAGATGATGATCCATCAAAGCCACCTGTAAAATCATGGAGATGCCATGCGAATATGCTTTATACCAATTGGCTGAATTACTATGTATACCAGGCAACACCATTTGACTGGAAGTAAGAAAACCAGGCAATACCATTTGGATGGAAGTTAGAAAACCAGACGATACCATTTGACTGGAAGTAAGAAATAATGGCACCTGCCCAGGCGGGTGCCTTATTTAATAGAATTGAGGAAGAAAATGAGACAAATATATTTGGATCATGCGGCTACCACGCCGGTTAGACCAGAAGTAAAGGAAGAAATGCTGCCCTTCATTGAAGGAGAGTTTGGTAATCCTTCTGCTGTTTACAGTATTGGTACCAATAATAAGGAAGCTATTAGTGCTGCCAGAAGGAAAATTGCAGCTTTGCTGGGAGCAGAATCTTCAGAAATTATTTTTACATCCGGTGGTACAGAATCAGATAACTGGGCTCTGAGAGGTGTGGCGCTTGTATATTTAATGAAGAAGGAAAGTGTGCATATTATTACCAGTTCCATTGAACACCATGCCGTTCTTCATACCACAGAATTTCTTGAGAGAATGGGGTGCCGGGTAACATACTTAGATGTGGATCAGGATGGATTTGTAAATCCTCAGGATGTGGAAAATGCCATTGAGGATGACACTCGTATTATTTCCATTATGACGGCCAATAATGAGATTGGAAGTATTCAGCCAATTGCTGAAATTGGCAGGATTGCTCATGAGAATGGTATTCTATTCCATACAGATGCTGTGCAGGCATTCGGACATATTCCGATTTCGGTAAATGATATGAACATTGACCTGCTTTCTGCCAGCGCACATAAGTTTGGCGGACCCAAAGGCATTGGCTTTTTATATAGAAGAAATAGCGTAAAAATGGAAAATCTCATTTTCGGCGGTGGTCAGGAAAGAGGACTGAGGGCTGGTACAGAAAATGTAGCTGCCATCGTTGGTATGGCTAAGGCTGCGGTTCTTTCCTGTGAAAATATGGAAGAAGAGATGGAAAGAGAAAGAAAAATGTGTCGTCTTTTCTTACAGGATCTTACGGATGGTACGGATGACATCCATTTAAACGGTCCGGCCATTGGTGAAAATAGACTTCCAAATAATCTGAATGTGGAATTTAAAGGCGTGCTGGGAGAGTCCATGCTGATTATGCTGGATATGGAAGGCATTGCAGCATCTGCTGGTTCTGCATGTTCTGCAGGGGCAGTAGATCCTTCCCATGTTCTTTTGGCCATTGGCCTCCATCCGGATGCGGTAAAGTCGAGTCTTCGATTTACTATAGGTGAAGAAAACACTCTGGACGAATTAGAACTCACAGCTGGTATCATTCGGAAAATCGTGGAAAGACTTCGGAAAATGAAGTAAATAATATCTTCATGCAAATGAGTTTTGCATAGAAAAAAAGCAGAGTAGTGCACTTGGGGTGTGATTACTCTGCTTTTTAGTTTGCTTCCATTATTATAAGGCAATAAATTCTGGCTTCATCTGCTTGAAAGTTGAGTAGTATTTAAAACCCATGGATTTAGCAAGTTCAGCTGCTTCTTCAAAACGGTATCCCATGTGGATATCGTCGTGACTGTCGCTACCGAAGGTCAGAATTTCTCCTCCCAAGTCTTTATAGAGCTTCAGTGTCTCTGGATGAGGATGAGCATAATCCATACCGCGGTAAAGAGCACCTGTATTGATTTCAATACCTTTGCCATTAGCGATAATTGTTTTCAAAATCTCTTCAATTAAATCAGCTGCTGGGAAGGCGCTGAGTTTAAAATTGTCTTTATGCTTAATGCCTGGTCCATAACGGAAAATGTAATCTAAATGTCCATAGACGTTATAGTCGGTAAAATGTTTTACGGTGTAAAGCATTTCTTCAAAGTATTTGATGTATCGTTCCATGGGATCATGTCCATCAAAGAAACCAGGGTAGTATGGGTCATCATGTTCTACATAGTGAGTGGAGCAGATAACAAAGTCTAGACCTGGATGTTTCTTAGTGAAGTTTTTCAAATCTTCCACTGTATGAGGCTGAACTCCTTGTTCCAGACCAATTCGTAAATCAAACTTTGATGCCACCTTTTTCTGAATTTCCTTAAGGGCAGGGATGTAGACTTCAATGGGATTATCAAAGGTACAACCGTCTGGAGGAAGTGGATAATCTAGGTCGTTGTGATCGGTGAAACATGCAGAAGTCATTCCTTTTCTTATCATTTCTTCTATTAAATGGTATGGGTCTGTATCACAGTCACCAGAGAAGGATGTATGTAAGTGATAATCGGGGATTAAATTGCTCATAATTAAATCCTTTCGTAGCTTTAAAAATAGTATATGAAAATTTATTCAATCCTTTGTACAAATCTTTTTGAGTATACGCAAAAAACGTATACACATAAGAAAAATGCAATTGGTGCTAAAATATTATATAAAATTAACAAATATTTGTTATTCTATGCTGGATTTTCGACTTGAATTATAACATAAAAGCGTTTATCATAAATAGCAGTGAAAAAATCACGTAAATCATTTTTAGGAGGATTTTAGAAATGGCAGTTAGAGTAGCTATTAACGGTTTTGGTCGTATCGGTCGTCTTGCTTTCCGTCAGATGTTCGGTGCAGAAGGATATGAAGTTGTTGCAATCAACGACTTAACATCACCTAAGATGTTAGCACATCTTTTAAAGTATGATTCATCACAGGGTAAGTATGCCCTTGCTGATACAGTATCTGCTTCAGAAGATTCTATCACAGTAGATGGTAAGGAAATCAAGATTTATGCATTCCCTGATGCAAACAATTGCCCATGGGGAGACCTTGATGTTGACGTAGTACTTGAGTGCTCAGGTTTCTACACATCAAAGGCAAAGGCACAGGCTCATATCAACGCTGGTGCTAAGAAGGTTGTAATTTCAGCTCCTGCTGGTAACGATCTTCCAACAATCGTTTACAACGTAAACCACACAACACTTACAGCTGATGATAAGATCATCTCTGCTGCATCTTGTACAACAAACTGTCTTGCACCTATGGCTAAGGCTCTTAATGACCTTGCTGGTATCAAGTCAGGTATCATGTCAACAATTCACGCTTACACAGGCGACCAGATGATCCTTGATGGACCACAGAGAAAGGGTGACCTTCGTCGTTCAAGAGCAGCTGCTGTTAACATCGTTCCTAACTCAACAGGTGCTGCTAAGGCTATCGGCCTTGTTATTCCAGAACTGAACGGTAAGCTTATCGGATCAGCTCAGCGTGTTCCTACTCCAACAGGTTCAACAACAATCCTTGTTGCAACAGTTGAGAAGTCAGTAACAGTTGATGAAATCAACGCAGCTATGAAGGCAGCTTCTACAGAATCATTCGGTTACAATGAAGATCTGATCGTTTCTTCTGATATCGTTGGATCAAGATATGGTTCTATCTTTGATGCTACACAGACAATGGTTGGCGAAGATAACCTTGTACAGGTAGTTTCTTGGTATGATAACGAGAATTCTTACACATCTCAGATGGTTCGTACAATCAAGTACTTCGCTGAGCTTGCTTAATAAGTTCGAATTCTAAATAAGACCTTAGGGGGTCCGGTCTAATTTGGGCCGGACCCTTATTTTTTTCAAATAACCTTTGTTTGGAATTATTTAAGATTAATGGAGGGAAATACAATGGCATTAAACAAAAAGTCAGTTGATGATATCAACGTAAAGGGACAGCGCGTACTTGTACGTTGTGACTTCAACGTACCTATGAAGGACGGAAAAATCACAGATGAGAACCGTCTTGTAGCAGCTCTTCCTACACTGAAGAAGCTGATCGCTGATGGCGGCAAGCTTATTCTTTGCTCACACCTTGGAAAGGTTAAGACAGAAGAGGACAAGCTTACAAAGACTCTTGCTCCAGTTGCAGTTCGTCTTTCAGAACTTCTTGGACAGGAAGTTAAGTTCGTAGCGAATCCAGAAGTTGTTGGACCAAACGTAGTTGAAGCTGTAAACGCTATGCAGGATGGAGAAGTTATCCTTCTTGAAAATACACGTTTCAGAAAAGAAGAAACAAAGAACGAAGATGCATTCTCTCAGGATCTCGCATCAATCGCTGATGTATTTGTAAACGATGCATTTGGTACAGCACACCGTGCTCACTGCTCAAATGTTGGTGTTACTAAGTATATTAAGGGTGATCATGTTGTTGGTTACCTTATGCAGAAGGAAATTGACTTCCTTGGAAATGCTGTTGAAAATCCAGTTCGTCCTTTCGTAGCTATCCTTGGTGGTGCTAAGGTTGCAGATAAGCTTAACGTTATCGATAACCTTCTTGATAAGTGCGATACTCTGATCATCGGTGGTGGTATGGCTTACACATTCCTTAAGGCTAAGGGATATGAAGTTGGTAAGTCACTTCTTGATGAGTCTAAGGTTGATTACTGCAAGGAAATGATGGCTAAGGCTGAAGCTAACGGAAAGCAACTTCTTCTTCCTATCGATGCTGTATGTATCGATGAGTTCCCAAGTCCAATTGACAATCCTGACATCAAGACAACAGTTGTTGCAGCTGATGCAATTCCTGCTGACAGAGAAGGTGCTGATATCGGACCTAAGACAATCGAACTTTACAGCAACGCTGTTAAGAACGCTAAGACAGTTGTTTGGAACGGACCTATGGGCGTATTCGAAAACCCAGTACTTGCTGCAGGTACTAAGGCTGTTGCAGCTGCACTTGCTGAGACAGATGCTACAACAATCATCGGTGGTGGTGATTCCGCAGCTGCTGTTAACACACTTGGCTATGGCGACAAGATGAGCCACATCTCAACAGGTGGTGGCGCTTCTCTTGAATTCCTTGAGGGTAAGGACCTTCCAGGTGTTGTAGCTGCAGACGATAAATAAGTCGACTAACTAATAAATTTTATATGCAAATGGACTGTTCGCGCAGTTCATTTGTATGATTTTCTAAAATCAAATCCTAAGGAGATATAAAAATGGCAAGAAAGAAGATTATTGCCGGTAACTGGAAGATGAACATGACTCCATCTGAGGCAGTTACTCTGGTAGATACACTTAAGGACCTTGTAAAGAATGATGACGTTGATGTTGTATATTGCGTGCCTGCAATCGACATCGTTCCTGTCGTTAACGCTGTTAAGGGAACAAACGTTCATGTTGGCGCTGAAAACTTCTACATTGAAGATAAGGGTGCTTACACAGGCGAAATCTCTGCACCAATGCTTGTTGATGCTGGTGTTGAATATATTATCATCGGTCACTCAGAGAGACGTGAATACTTCAACGAGACAGATGCATTCCTTAACAAGAAGGTTAAGAAGGCATTTGAGGCTGGCCTTACACCAATTCTTTGCTGTGGTGAGTCTTTAGAGCAGCGTGAAATGGGCGTAACAATGGATTGGATCAACCTTCAGATTAAGTCTGATCTTGCTGGTGTTACAGCTGATCAGGTTAAGAAGCTTGTTATCGCTTACGAACCAATCTGGGCTATCGGAACAGGCATGACAGCTACTTCAGATCAGGCAGAAGAAGTTTGTGGCGGAATCCGTAAGACAATCGCTGCTATGTACGATGAAGCTACTGCTGAAGCAGTACGTATT
This sequence comes from uncultured Lachnospiraceae bacterium, assembly GCA_900314445.1. Lineage (GTDB taxonomy): Bacteria > Bacillota > Clostridia > Lachnospirales > Lachnospiraceae > Eubacterium_Q. The sequence continues at coordinate 36,307 of OMVA01000069.1, forward strand.
CAGTACGGTGGATCTATGAACGCTGGCAACTGCAAGGAACTTCTTGCAAAGCCTGACATCGATGGTGGTCTTATCGGTGGTGCATCACTGAAGCCAGACTTCGGTACAATCGTTAACTACAATAAATAATGATTGATGAATTGCCTCTTCGCATCTGCGGAGAGGCAATTTTTTTTGCAGTCATTGGGGATGCTGGCGGTAATTATTTTTGTTGCAGTCTTCTGGCATACTTGCGGTAATTATTTTCGTTGCAGTCTCAGCGCATCTGCTTTATTATCAAATGATGTAATATATACGATTTAAAAATGCCTGGGCATATCATTTGCCTGATTAATTGGTGATGGGTGAGGTATGAACCAGGAAGAAAAGAGACGGATATGATTTATGAAAATACGGATATATATGAAAAGTTTGTCTGTATCGGTGGAGATTGCCCGGAAACCTGCTGCCAGGGTTGGGAAGTGGATATTGATGAGGATACCTTCGATTTATATATGCATACCAAAGGTGAGTTTGGCGATAAGTTAAGAAGTAACCTTAAGACTGTGGATGGGGATCATTATTTTCCTGCCACTTTACACGGTAATTGCCCTTTCTTAAGGAAGGATGGACTTTGCGATATATATAGTCATCTAGGAGAAGATGCTTTATGTGAGATCTGTAGTTCTTATCCTCGCTATTATCAGGAGTGTGGTGATTATCTTCAGACGGATTTGTCCCTTTCCTGTATGGAAGTGGGAAGACTTTTTTTTACGGCGGATAAAATCACCTATAAGATTCAGGATGATGAGAATTACAATCTGCTGGTTGAGGATCGTGAGGCGTATTTTGCTGAGAATCTGCCGGATCATGCGAACTTATTAAAGGAAAGGGATGCGGTTATTGAAACCTTGCAGGAAGCCCCTGATAGTTTGGTAATGGCTTATTTAAAGGATGATACGGAAGCATATCAGGATCTTCTGTTAAGAATGCAAAAGCTGGAGGTGATTCATGAAAAGTGGCCTCCATACCTGGAAAAGTTGTCAAGAAAATTACCAGAGATTTTGAAGATGAGACAAGAGTTCATGAAGGAAAAGAGTCAGGTGGTTTCTTTGCTTGCTCGCTTTGCTGAATATTTAACGTTCCGTTATTATATTGATTCCACAAATGAAGATGAAACCCTTGAAGGTGAGAAGAAATTCATTAAACGAAGTCTTGAATTTGTCTCTCTTATGTGTACAGAGACTTACCTGGAAAAGGGTGATTTTACAGTAGAGGATATGATTCGTCTCTGCCATGAATTCAGTAGGGAAGTGGAACATTCCGATGAGAATCAGTTTTATTTAAAGATGTGTTAATGAAGAGGATTTATTCTTGTTTGGAGGAACTTGCGTAAAATTGCACAATTTTGCTCTATATTTGCATGCAATAGGATTGAAATAGTATATGGCAAATGCTAAAATTAATACAGGTTTTCGGTGACATAGAGCGACAAATTTGGGATGATGACGCTGGGAACAATTTGAAAAATGGAGGGTAAACATGAAAAAGTTTTTAAAAGAATTTAAGGAGTTTGCACTTCAGGGTGATGTGCTTAGTATGGCAATCGGTGTTATTATCGGTGCTGCTTTCAAGGATCTTGTAACATCATTTACTGATAACTTCATTACACCTATTCTTAATTGCATTGGTGGTACTGAGTTCGGTGGTAAGATTCATCTAATTGGTGATAACTACATTACATGGGGAGCGTTCCTCTCATCAGTAATTAACTTCCTTATTATGGCCTTGATTCTTTTCTGCATTATTAAGGGTGCCAATAAGCTTATGAGCCTTGGAAAGAAGAAGGAAGAGGTAGTTTCTCTTACAAGAAAGTGTCCTTATTGCTTAAGTGACATTCCTAAGGCTGCAACAAAGTGTCCTTGCTGTACAGCAGACGTTGAAGCAGAAGAATAAGCTGTTGAATCTTTCAATAAGATAAATTCAATTTACTTTGAGAATTACAGGTTGTTTCATTTATGAAACAGCCTGTTTTTACTTGGAAAATTCTATTAGTTACTTCACATACATCCCGTGAGACATGTTATAATTTTTCCTATGAAAAAACTTACGATTGGCATCCTTGCACACGTGGATGCAGGAAAAACAACTTTAACAGAAGCGCTTCTTTATGAAAGTGGTGTGATCAGAAAGCTGGGCAGGGTAGATTCTGGAGATGCTTATTTGGACACGGAAAGTCTTGAAAAGTCTCGAGGAATTACCATTGTTTCAAAACAGGCTGTTATTGAGAGAGGGGATAGCAGAATTACCCTGATTGATACACCGGGACATTTGGATTTTGCTGCGGAAACAGAAAGAGCTATTGAAGTTCTGGACTTGGCTATCTTTTTAATTAGTGCACCGGATGGTGTTACAGAGAATGGACGCACTTACTTTTCATTACTGGAAAAGTACAATGTGCCAGTTCTTGTTTTCGTTAATAAGATGGATCAGACAGATAAGAGTCATGAAGATATCATGGCGGAACTTCAAACTTTGGGTCATGGTTTTGTGAATATTAGCAATAATAAGGATTCAGTAATAGAAGATATGGCCTCCTGTTCAGAAAAGCAGATGGAAAGATATCTGAATGGTGAGGACTTAGAACTGGATGATTTTCAAGCGGATGTAGCATCTAGAAATATTATGCCAGTTACATTCGGTTCTGCTTTACATCTGGATGGTATTGAAGAACTCCTTTCTGCCATAGATACCTTTGCAAGTCCAAGGAATGAAAGAGATGAATTTGGAGCGAAAGTATTTAAGATTAACAGAGATGCTGATGGTACAAGGCTATGCTTCATAAAGCTTACCGGTGGAAAATTATCGGTACGTGATCAAATTGGTGAAGAAAAGGTAAGCCAGATCAGACTGTATTCAGGTGGGAAATATACGGCAATTCCATTTGCAGAAAGCGGAGATGTTGTGGCTCTTACTGGGCTTAATCAGACCTTTGCTGGTCAGGGTCTGGGATGTGAAGTGGATTCCCAGGAGAAGGAGCTGAAGCCAGTTTTACGATTCCGGGTAAATTTACCGAAGGAGGTTTCGGAACGTACCTTTCTGCCAAAGCTTAAGGAATTGGAAGAAGAGGATCCTCTTTTACAGGTAGACTGGAATGAGAAGAAACAGACCATTGAGATTTCTGTAATGGGTGAATTGCAGTTGGAAATCTTGAAGGCGCAAATCATGGATCGCTATCAGGTGGAAGTGTCCTTTGATGATGGTGACATTATCTACAAGGAAACGATTAAGGATTCCACTTATGGATTTGGACATTTTGAACCACTTCGTCATTATGCGGAAGTGCAGCTCTTAATTGAACCTTTGCCCCAGGGAAGTGGCATTGAAATTGCAACTAATATTCCTACCAGTGAATTAAAACTTAATTATCAGAAGGCTGTATTTGCAACTCTGACCCAGTGTTTGCCACGAGGTATACTTACTGGTTCAGCAATAACGGATTTAAAGATTACGCTTACTGCCGGCAAGGCTTCGGTAAAGCATTCGAATCCACATGATTTTAGGGAGGCCACTAGACGAGCTATCCGAGCTGGACTGATGAAGGTAGAAAATGTTTTGTTGGAACCTTTCTTTTCCTATGTGGCTGAGGTACCGAAGGATGCTACTGGTCGTGTGATGCATGATTTATCATCCCTGGGTGGTACTTGTGAAGTGACCGAGAAAAATATGAATCTGTCAAAGATAGAAGGCCATGCACCAGCAGCTAGGATTCGAAACTATGAGATGCAGCTGAGAACACTAACAGGTGGAAATGGCCATATCTCCATGAAATATGAAGGGTATTTTCCATGTCATAATGCGGAACAGGTGATTGAGCATATGGCTTATGATCCGGATGCTGATATGAAAAATCCATCATCTTCTGTATTTGTAGATCACGGAACGGGTGTATCGGTTCCATGGTATGAAGCAGAAGTTTTGATGCAAACGGATAGTAGAGAACATCTTTATTTTGATGTGGACACTCCGGAGAAAGATACGAAATTTGTAGTGCCAAAGACTGGTCATGAGAAAAGGGATCTTGCCATTGGCGTTGATGAAATTGATGATATTATTCGAAAGAATTCTTATTCCAATTCAAGTAGTGATAAATGGAAGTTTAGGCGTGAAAATCGCCTTGATTGCTATAATAACAATATAAGCCCTGTGGCAAGTGAGGCAGATGCTTCATCCGATAAGGTAAAATTGCGGGCTATGCAGCCGAAAAAGAAACTTGCCTTAAAGAAAAAGTACCTTCTGGTGGATGGATATAATATTATTCATGCCTGGACATCTCTGAAAGAGTTAACAGAAGATTATATGGAAGGTGCCAGATTTAAGCTGCTGGATATTCTTTCTAATTATCAGGCTCTTTGGGGTGGTGAGATTATTGTTGTATTTGATGCCTATCGAGTAAGAGGCCATCATACTTCTAAGATGGATTATCAAAATATTCATATGGTCTTCACGAAGGAAGCGGAAACAGCAGATCAGTATATTGCTAAATTCACCTTGGAGAATACAAAGAATATGGATATCACCATTGCTACAAGTGATGGTATGGTTCAGTTAATTATTCGAGGAGCTGGTGCTAAGGTCATTTCAGCAAGAGAACTGGAAATTGACGTGGATGCAGCAAATCATGAACTGATGGAAGCTTATAAAAGAGGGGCCTTTGATTAAATGCAATTAAGTTAAGTATTGCACCAGAACCTTAACTATGTTAATATTTCCGTTAGATTTTATGTTTGGAGGAATTCGTTGTGAAGATAGCACTCACTATTGTATTTATTGTTATCGCAATTGCACTGAGTATCATTGTTCTCTGTCAGGAAGGAAAAGAAAATGGACTGACTGGTTCATTAACAGGTTCTGTTGATTCCTCTTATTGGTCAAAGAACAAGAAGCATTCAAGAGAAGCTGTTATCCAGAGAGTTACTGTTGTTCTTGGCGCACTCTTTATCATTATTGCAGCGCTGCTTGGTTCTAAGTGGATGTAAGTTAAGATAGGTGCTTTGAAGAAATTCAAAGCATCTTTTTTTATGGAGTCTATCATTCATGTAATTTATGAAATTTACAATATATGGATTTTTGCTTGAACTAATGGTTCATTTTATTTTGATTTCGGTTAAAATATAATTAGTTGAAAATAGTATGCACTTTCTGCAGATTAAGTGGAGGAACTCCTATGAAAGAAGAAAAAGATATATCTGATATTTATGAACGTGAAGAATACCTGGAAGAGGTTGAAAAAGAAGCTGGGGAAAAAGAGGAAAGAAAGCAGAAGATTTTGAATTTGTTTTCAGACCGAAATTACAAACCTGCTCGATTTAAGGATTTATGTTACATCATGGAAGTGGATGAAGCAAATAAGGAGGAATTCCTGAATCTCTTAAATGAGCTGGTGGCAGAGGTGAAGATTGTTAAGACTAAAAACAATCGATATATGCTGACACCGGATCATGTACTTCGTGGTAAATATTTAAGTACTAGAAGAGGTTTTGGCTTTGTGCATGTAGAAGGAGAAGAGGATGATTATTTTATCCCGGCCCGTGATAGTCTCAACGCCTTTCATGGAGACTCTGTATTAATTCAGGTTTCCAAGACCCAGAGAGGACAAAGAAAAGAAGCGAAAATCGTTCGTATTATTGAACGTGAAACAGATGAATTGATTGGTGTCTTCCAAAAGTGTGATGGATATGGATTTGTAATTCCAAATAATAAGAAGATTGCGGATGATATTTTTATTCCGGAAAAGGCTAGTGGTGGTGCGGTTACTGGCAGTATTGTAATCGTTACTCTTCTTGATTTTGGTAATGGAAAGAAGTCTCCAACTGGTAAGGTTGATGAGGTGATTGGTCATATTGATGATCCAGCAACGGATATTCTGCAGGTAGTTAAAACCTATAATATACCAGTAGAATTTCCAGATGCAGTAATTGAACAGCTGACGCAGATTCCTGAAACAGTTGCGGAAGAGGATAAGGTCGGTCGTAGAGATTTCCGAGACCTGGATACAGTAACTATTGATGGAGAAGATGCTAAGGATCTGGACGATGCTATTTCTCTTTCCTATGATGGACTTTACCATCTTGGGGTTCATATTGCGGATGTTTCCCACTATGTAAGAGAGAAGTCGCCTCTTGACCGGGAAGCTCTTCGTCGAGGTACCTCAAATTACCTGGTGGATAGTGTAATCCCAATGATTCCCCACCAGTTGTCAAATGGTATTTGCTCTTTGAATCATGATGAGGATAGACTGACACTTACCTGTTTCATGGATATTGATGATAAGGGACGGGTTGTTAGTCATGAAATTTGCGAAGGATTGATCAATGTTAATGAAAGAATGAACTACACGGATGTTGCAGCCATTCTTGATGGAAAGCCGGATGCACCTGTGGAACGATACAAGAAGCTAATTCCTATGTTCCAGCTGATGCAGAAACTTTCAAATATTATTCGTGACAATCGTAAACGCAGAGGCTCCATAGACTTTGATGTGGCAGAAACAAAAATTATTGTTGATGAATCTGGTAAGCCAGTGGAAATTAAACCTTATGATAGAAATTGTGCCACAAAGATTATTGAAGACTTTATGCTGATTGCAAATGAAACCGTGGCTGAAGAGTATTATTGGGCGGACATCCCATTTGAATACCGTGTTCATGAAGCTCCTGTTCAGGATAAGATGGATAAGCTTAAGGCATTTATCAAGAACTTTGGTATTTATTTCAAGGTTTCTCGCGAACGTATTCATCCAAAGGAAATTCAGAAGCTTTTAAATGAAATTGAAGGACAGCCTTATGAAGCGCTGATTACAAGAATGACCCTTCGTTCCATGCAGCAGGCACGATATGCTACGGAGTGTATTGGTCACTTTGGTCTTGCGGATAAATACTATTGTCATTTCACTTCACCAATTCGTCGTTATCCAGATTTACAGATTCACCGTATTATTAAGGAGAATCTGCACGGGGAGATGAATGGAGAGAGAAGAAGACACTATGCAAGAATTCTTCCTGCCATTGCTATGGATAATTCTGCAAAGGAAAGACGTGCGGATGAGGCAGAAAGAGATGTTGTTAAGTTAAAAGAAATCGAATACATGTCCAACCATGTGGGAGATGTATTTGATGGAATCGTATCCGGATTTACATCACAGTACATTTTTGTGGAGTTGCCAAGTACCATTGAAGGCGCAGTGAAGGTTGCGGATATGAGAGATGATTTTTATAATTATTACGAAGAAAAATTTGAGATGGTTGGCGAAAGTACAGGACGCAAGATTGTTTTGGGCGATAAATGTCGCGTGAAGTGCGTAGGTTGCGACAAAGTTGACCGTGTCATTGACTTCGAATTTATAGATGAGGATGAGGAATAAACTCTAGAATTATTATGGCAGAATCAATTAAGTTAATTGCAAATAATAAAAAAGCTTTTCATGATTTTTTTATTGATGAGAAGTATGAGGCTGGTATTGAACTGTTTGGTACGGAGGTAAAGTCTCTTCGTATGGGACAGTGCTCCATTAAGGAGGCCTTCATTGGTATCGCTCACGGTGAGATCTTTATTTATCATATGCATGTTAATCCATATGAGAAGGGCAATATTTTTAATAAGGATCCCCTTCGTACCCGAAAACTTCTTATGCATAAATCAGAAATCATGAAGCTCTTTGGTAAAGTAAAAGAAAAAGGATACACACTGGTTCCCCTTCAGGTATACCTGAAGGGAAGCCGTGTGAAGGTTGAAATTGGCCTGGCTCGTGGTAAGAAGCTTTATGATAAACGTGCAGATATTGCTAAAAAGGATGCTCGTCGTGAGGCGGAAAGAGACTTTAAGGTTAGAATTAAAGGATAATCCGCGGAAGATACTTGAATTTTACACATTCTTAATTTATCATACAGTAGTTGTATAAAATCTAAAGTTAGGAAGTATGTATTATGAGTCAGCAGAAAGTTGATCAGCATAAGGAAGATAAAAAGAAGAGACCTGCAAAGCTTAGAAGAAACAAAGTCTTAAAAGCAATTACAGTTTTCGTACTTGCGCTTGCTGTAGGTGCAGGACTTGGCATTCCAATTGGTAAGGGCGTTTATAACTACCAGAAGAAGCAGTCTGCAAAGTATGCAACAATTTCTTCTTTAGAATACAGTGATTGGTTTGATAAGTACTGGGTAGATAACTATTCAGATTACTTCACAGGTGGCACTTTTGCTACAGGACAGGATGCTATTGATCAAATTAATAGCATTTCTTCAACAGCCACTGACGCAGATACAGAGTAAATTAAACCAGCAGTTTAATGCAAATGTATTTGTCTGTGATATGATATAGATACATCCGGGGTAGTACTGGTTTCGACAGGGATTCAGAAACTCGGGCAGCCATCTGAAGGCGGGGCTTCATTAAAACCTGAAATTAAAATTAAACGCTGAAGATAATTTAGCAATCGCTGCCTAGTATGGCAGCTGTCAGCCTGATGTCATTCGCTGCATCAGATCCTGGCATCGACGAGGCGAAGCACTTCCTCTCCAAAGCTTTGCGGATTGGGAAGATTTATGAAGCTACTGAAATGACTAGCCTGTATGCTGGCGAGTCACGTAGGGAATGTTAAATAACATACTGTGATGGGAGACACCTAAGTGGAAAAGTCTTTGGACCGGGGTTCGACTCCCCGCTGCTCCAAAAAAAATAAGAGCATGGCTTAATGCCATGCTCTTATCTTATCGGGGAGCCGCTGCTACCTATTTTTTCCTCTATCCTCCATAATCAGCCCACACATCTGTCCCATATAATTCATTAAGGCCTCTCCATTTCCCAGAAATGCATCATTTACTTCATAGAAACATTCCTTGTTACGGCCACTTTCTTTATAGGACATTAATTGATTAACCCAGGTACTGAGCCCAGGAGCGAAGAGTGAAGTCTTTTCATAATCAGCAACCTTTCCAGAACCGCCTGGTGTGAAATAGAGAAGAGTTTTCTTCTCCAGAGGAACCTCCAGGCAAATGGACTTGCCGCTGGCTTTTAAATCACAATGGTATGCAAAGGCTTCAATGGTTTCTGGCACTGCCTGTTTTAACTGGCCACTCAAACATAAATATAATTTGCTTCCCTTTTCTTTTGTGGAAAGCGCTGGAACGGTGGTGGATCCTTTTGCTACCGAATGAATGGAGAGGATTGGAAGTAGTGAAATCATGCCCACCATGTCATCCCTGTTATGCTGTAAAACAAGATGCTTTTTACGAGAGTCATTATCGCTTAAGTAATCCAGATAGATGGAGATTAACTCACCACCATTATATTTATCTTCTCGGTGGATTCCTAAATATCTTTCGATTGTTTTCTGTTTAATATTAGGGAGACCCAGAGCAAACTTATAAGGGAATATTAATTTCATCAAATCTATTTTTTGGATTCGATTATGATTATTCTCAATTTGTCTGCCGGTTTTCATTTGAATCTGACCCATTCGTTTTTCTACAAATGGAAAATCGAATTTATCACCATTGAATTCGATAACAGCATCGTAATCCGGTAAGGCTTTTTCGAAGGCTTCAATAATTTCTGGTTCTGACATGCCGTCGTCATTGAAATATTGACGGATTCTCCATTTGCCGTCGACAATCTCATTTACACCGATTATATATATGAATGACTGGAAGGCAGAAAGGCCTGTTGTCTCAATATCAAACATCATAATTCTTTTGCCTGGATAGAAGTCTGATAGGAGTTTTAGGGATTCTGGTACTTCAATAAATTCGTCGATAATTTGCATGAATATAATCCTTTTTATCTAGCTTTCGTGGTTTGAAATTACTTCATAATCTTATCATATTATCCACTGTCTGTTGCATTTTTTTGCCTTGCTATTGTAAAAAATAGTTGCTATAATTATCAAAGAATTTTGAAACTTTGGGAGGGTTGAGCACTATGATGCAGCCAGTTGATATTAAGACACAGTCATTCAAAAAAAGCTTATTCGGTTACAAGAGTACAGATGTTGATCAGTACGTAGATACAGTTTATCGTGCCTATGATGAGCTTTACACAGAATGCAAGAAACTTCGCGAAGAAAATGACAGATTAAATCAGGTTATTGCTGATGATCGTGTTAAGATCTTCAAACTTGAAGCTGGCGTAAAGCCAAGTGCTTCAAATGATTCAGATGCAGAAGAGAGAGCAGCAAAGATTGTTTCTGATGCTGAGAAGGCTGCAGCTGATATTATTGAGAAGGCTAGAACTCAGGCAAGTTCTGCACCTGCTGGAGATGCATTCACATCTACACCAGTTGCTGAAGAAGTTAAGGAAGAAAAGAAGGAAGAGTCAGCTGCTTCTAAGTTCTTCAATAAGCAGGCTGAAGAAGAGTCTACACCAGTTTACGGTGCGGATGACGATGATGTATTTGTTGGTGAAATCGAAGACAATCGTAAGTCAAACAAGGTTATGATTGGCGACGGCGAGGATGAAGGCGCTGACGATTTCGAATTCCTGTAAATCGAACAAATTCAGTTAAAACTAGAGTGCTGCAACCCTTTGCAGCACTTTATTTTGTTAAGGAGCAAGATGTTATCATATATTAAGGGCATCCTGGAGGATGTGGACGACAAGAAAATAGTAATTGATGCAAATGGAATTGGCTTCGAACTTTTGGTTTATCAATCCGTTCTGGATCAGCTTCCTGCCATTGGTCAGCAGATTAAACTTTATGTTTATTTACAGATACTGGAAGATGATAGAAAATTATTTGGATTCTCTACAAAGGATGAGAAAGAACTCTTTGAAAAGTTAATTTCTGTAAGTGGTGTTGGTCCCAAGGGTGCATGTTCCATTTTGAATCAGCTGGGACCAGATGGTGTTATTTCTGCAATTCTTACAGAAAATGATAAAGCCATTGCCAAATCTGTGGGCATCGGTCCGAAAACTGCTAAGAAAGTTGTCATCGAATTAAAAGACAAAGTTCATGGTGCAATTACAGAACTTCCAGATAATGAAGAAGTTTTGAGTGATGATAGCGTTATTTCTGATGTGGTTGCTGCCTTGTGTAATCTGGGGTATTCCAACCAGGAATCCTTAAAGGCTGTTAAGAGAGTAAAGGGTGCTGAAAGTATGGATCTTGAGACCTTGTTCTCCGCAGCACTGAAACAAATGATTTAGAGGTAATTTCGTGAAAAGAAGAATTATTACAACAGATGTGACAGAAGAGGAAGAGAAGATTGAATCCACTCTTCGTCCTAAGTCATTGGTTGAATATATAGGACAGACGAAAGTTAAAAGGAATTTACAGGTATTTATTGAGGCAGCTAAAAAGCGTCATGAGCCACTGGACCATGTACTTCTTTATGGCCCTCCGGGTCTGGGTAAGACAACACTTGCCTGCATCGTTGCTGAGGAAATGGGTGTAAATATTAAAATTACATCTGGACCGGCCATTGAGAAACCAGGTGAACTGGCAGCGATTCTCAATAATCTGTCTGAAAATGATGTACTGTTTATTGATGAGATTCATAGACTGAATAAGCAGGTAGAAGAAGTCCTTTATCCTGCCATGGAAGACTTTGCCATTGACGTGGTAATCGGTAAAGGGGAAGGCGCCAAGTCCGTAAGACTGAATCTGCCACACTTTACACTGGTGGCTGCCACAACTAGAGCTGGTATGCTTTCCGCTCCACTACGTGATCGATTTGGCGTTGTAAGCCGCCTGGAGTTTTATCAGGTATCAGAACTCATGAGTATTATTATCCGTTCTGCAAATGTACTTGACATAGAAATTAACGATGAAGGAGCTTTGGAAATTGCAAAGCGTTCACGCGGTACACCAAGACTTGCTAACAGATTTTTAAAGAGAGTACGTGACTTCGCTGAAGTTGAACATCAGGGTAAAATTGACTATAATGTTGCTAGGAATGCCTTGGATTCCCTGGATGTTGACAGCTTTGGACTGGATGAAACAGATCGTGAGATTCTTCTTGCAATTATTCATAAGTTCAGTGGTGGACCAGTTGGGCTTGACACCTTAGCTGCTGCAATTGGAGAAGATTCAGGTACCATTGAAGAGGTTTATGAACCATATCTGATTAAAAATGGTTTGATTAACAGAACACCAAGAGGAAGGGTTGTAACCGAGCTTGCTTATCGTCAGCTTGGACTTGAAAATTTGATTGAGGGGTAGTTATGGCAAATAAAAGAATTGATATTCCAGTAGTGATTAATGGAAAAGTAATTACAATCAGTGGCTTTGAGGGCGAAGAATATTTACAGGGTATTGCCACATATATCAATAATAAGATTGATGAGTGCAAGATGTCTGAAGAATATCGTCGTATGAATCCAGAGTATCAGGGAATCTTACTTGCTATTAATATTGCTGATGATTATTTTAAGGCAAAGAATTCTGCTGATCAGACTGCTGATGATAATAATGATAAGGAACAGCAGCTTTATGAACTTCGTCATGAAGTAATTGAAGCGCAGATTAAGCATGATGCTTCCCTGAAACTTGTAGAAGAATATAAGGAACAGGTGAATGCCCTTCAGAGAAAGGTTGTTATGCTTGAAGCGGAAAAGGAAAAGAACTAAATGTTTGATAGAAAGAATATAGAAATTCTTGCCCCGTGTGGAAGTATGGAAGCGCTTGACGCTGCTATTAGTGCAGGTGCTGATGCCTGCTACCTCGCGGGGAATTCTTTTGGAGCAAGAGCTTATGCAAAGAACTTTGATGCAGAGGCTCTTTCCCTTGCTGTGGAGAAAGCACATGAGTATGCCAGAAGAATTTATGTAACAGTAAATACCCTTACAAAGAATGATGAATTTGAGACTCTATACCCATATCTCTGTCATTTGTCAGATATTGGTGTGGATGCTCTTTTAATTCAAGATTTGGGTGTGGTGAAGTTTGTCCGAGAGAACTTTCCGGAAATTCCAATTCATTCAAGTACTCAGATGAATGTAATGACAAAGGAAGCTGCTCGCCTTATGAAGGCAGAGGGCTTTGAAAGAGTTGTGGCAGCCAGAGAAATGAGTATTAAAGATCTGGCAGATATAAAAGCAAATGTACCTGTGGAAGTAGAAGCTTTCGTTCATGGTGCAATGTGTTTCTGTTACAGTGGAAGATGTTATTATTCTTCCTTCCACGGTGGCAGAAGTGGAAATAGAGGAAGATGTGCTCAGCCATGTAGACAAAAGTATGATGGCTCTTATAAGATGTCCATGAAAGACATGTGCAGTCTTCAGTATGTACCTGATTTAATTGAGGCAGGAGTAGACAGCCTTAAAATTGAAGGTCGTATGAAGAATGGCTATTATGTTGCAGCTACCGTTGAGGCCTATCGTAAAATGGTTGAAGATTACGCGGAAGGCACCTTTACCAAAGAAAAAGCGGGGCTTTACGAGAAGCGTCTGGCTGATATCTTTAATCGTGGTGGCTTTTCTGCAGACTACCTGGTAGGTGACCTGAATACAAAGAAGAGAGGCAATCTCATTTTCCCGTATAAGCCAGGTACCATTGGACTGGAAATTGGTAAGGTAAAATCCGTGAATAAGGGCTCACTTGATGTGAAGCTTACAGAAGATTTGCATAAGGGAGATACTCTGCAAATTGATGCGGGGGCAGAACTTGTTCAGATTACATCTGGCCTGAAAGAGAAAAAAGGCAGCTTTGTTACTTTAAATGCTCCGAAAACCAATATTTTACGAGCTGGAAATCCGGTTCGTAGAATGCGTAATGCAGCCATGCAAATGGAATTGGATGAGAAATACTTGAATTCTCTTCCAAAGATTTCCGTGGATATGGAAGTGAAACTTGCCTTAGGACAGCCACTTACTATGAAAGCATGGGAGACAGGAAATGTACGTTCCAAGGTAACACTTACTGGAGAAATTGCATCCTTTGCTGAAAAGAGACCAGTTGGAGACGATGATATAAGAAAGTCTGTTTCAAAACTGGGGGATACAGAATTTATTCTAAATAATCTTGTTATTGATAATGATGATCAGTGCTTCCTTCGAATGGGCCATGTAAATGCTTTAAGAAGAGATGTTATGGAAGCTCTTCGAAAGAAACTTGCAAGCACAAATCGAAGATACCCACTTACTCATCATGATGAGGAAGCACCTTGTGATATGGTGAAGTTGGACAAGGAATCTGCTGAGTTACAGGGAAATCCAATCTATGAAAATTTCAATTTCGAAAATACTGCCTTGATTTCCGTTTCGACTCGAAAGCAGGCAGATATATGTTTAGATTTTCTGAAGGGACTGGATGCTAAGGAAAACTGTGGGTTTATTTTAGACCTGGGACTTGGCACCATGTCTCTGGAGGATATAAAGGATATAATTCAGCTTTCTAAATCTTCCAAGATTGCTCTTTATGCGGGCCTTCCATATATTAGAAAGAAAATATCTTCCAAACTGATTGAGGATATTATTCAGGCTGGAATTAAAAAACTTATGGTGCGTAACATTGATGATTTCGCATCTTTGAAAAATGCCTATGAGGATGGAAAAATAGAGAAACTTCAGGAGATCCTCCTTGGGGATTCTTTATATGCCTATAATAATAAGGCGGCTTCCTGGTTCTTTGATCGGGCCAGTATTTTTGCTGATAAAGTAAGTTTTCTGGCAGGCCTTGAACTTACCAAGGAAGAATTAGAAGCAATTTCTTATCCAAATGGGGCCAAAAAGTATTTCCTGTCTTATGGCAGAGTGCCACTTATGATTACGGATGCATTGGATATAGGGGATAAGCCTTATGTTATGAAGTCTGATCTTAAGGAAAGGGTACCGGTTTTTCCAAATGGTCTCTTATGCTATAATGTAATCCTGAGTGAAAAGTCAGTATTTATAAGAGAAAATCTGAATGGATTTTCGAAAATGCTTGCATTTACAAGTGAAACTGCTGAGCAGGTGAAAGAAGTTCTGGACAGTTCATTTGCACAGAATTCGAATGAAAAGGCCAAACTTTCTATACCAACTTTTCGTGGACATTTTGATCTGGGGATTTTATAAATGGCAAATGTTATTACTACAATTTCCCAATATCTGGTATTGGGATTTATGGTGGTCTATGTTTTGGACTGCTTTGCATATTTTACAGCCAAGGATAGAAGCAAAAGAACCAGCAATCTCAGAGTGCAGATGTTCTGCATCTTTGTGGTTCACTTCTTATCCCATGTGTGCCTTTTTCTGAATGAAGACGGCAATATGATGATTATCGTCTATTACTTAATTGAGATTTTTATCGCGATTATGTATATCATTCTTTATCATATTGCATATCGGCATGCTTCAAGACTTCTGACCAACAATATTGCTTTCCTTATGTTGATTGGTTATACCATGTTGCTGAGACTGAATACAAAACTTGCGGTGAAGCAGTTTATTCTGGCCAGCGTGGGACTTATTGCCTGTGCCTTTATTCCTTTACTTCTGGGTAAATTCCCTCAAGTCAGGGGATGGAGAAATTTCTTCGCAATTGCGGGTATCCTTTTCCTGATTACCACACTGATTCCAGGACTGAAGATGACAATGTATGGTTCATCCAACTGGATTAGCATCGCCGGTATTTCTATTCAGCCAATGGAATTTGTAAAAATTTTATTTATCTTTTTCGCAGCATCCAGCCTTGTTAAGGTAAATGAGTTTAAAGAACTTGTGATAAATGCGTGTATCGCCATTGCATTTATGTTGATCCTTATTTTGGAAAATGACTTTGGAGCTGTTTTCCTCTTTTATATCACCTATATCATGATGGTATATCTGGCCACTTCAAGACCAATCTTTGCCATCGGTGGTATTGCAATGATGGTTCTTGCCATCTTTGTGGGATATATTTTGTTTAAGCACAGTTTATTTGCACATATCATTGTGCGTGTCAGAGCCTGGAAGGATCCTTTTGCTTACCAACAAACGGATGGTTATCAGGTTAGTGAGTCTCTATTTGGAATTGGAACCGGCGGCTTTATAGGTTCTGGTTTAGGAAGAGGAATGCCTTATCTGATTCCTGTTGCGGAAAGTGATTTCATTTTCTCTGCAATTTGTGAGGAGATGGGGGTGGCCTTCGGCCTGGAACTCATACTGATTTATGTTAGTTCCTTTATTGCCATGGCCAATGTTGCTATGAAATGTAAAGATCCATTTTATAAGTATGTTACATTTGGAATTTCCGTTACCTACATTATGCAGGTTTTCCTGAATATTGGTGGAGCGACCAAGTTTATTCCATCCACAGGTGTAACCCTTCCGTTGGTGAGTTATGGTGTGAGTTCCGTATTTAGTACTTTGATTATGTTTGCCATTGTTCAATATACATATACATTAGTAAGTAAAGAGGTTGATGATTTCGAGGATGAGAAATACAGGATCATTCAGAAGGCGCGGAGACAGAGGGCGAGAGAATTCGCCGGAAATGCTCCCGGAAATGCAGGCCCTTCTCGAGAAAGAACGCAAAATCAATAAACGGAATAAAGTAAAGAATCGTCCCATTGTTGTGATGACATATCTTTCTGTAATTCTTTTTATGGGAATGTTTGCTTGGATTATCTATTTTATGGTCCATGACTCAGAATCTGTAGTTGCAAACTCTGCCAATCGCAGACAGGACGCCTTTAGTGACGTGGTGGAGCGTGGTGAGATTGTAACTTCCGATGGCACAGTCATTGCCAAGTCTGAAATGGATGATTCTGGTAATGAATCCAGAGTTTATCCTTATGCAAATGAGTTTAGTCACGTTGTAGGCTTCAATGAATATGGAAGAAGTGGTATTGAACTTCAGGAGAACTTCGTGTTGATGCGTTCTCATGTAAACGTATTAGAGAAGTTCCAGAATTCCATGTCGGGAGATAAGAACCCGGGAGACAGGGTTGTAACCAGTTTGAATTTTGATTTACAGGAAACGGCTTATAATGCATTAGGTAATATGCAAGGAGCTGTTGTGGCTATTGAACCAGATACTGGTCGAATTCTGGCCATGGTATCAAAGCCTGACTATGATCCCAATCAGATAGAGAGTGTATGGGAGTCTGTACATTCTGATGAAGGTTCCGGAAGTACTGTACTTTTGAATAGAGCAACCCAGGGGCTTTATGCTCCAGGTTCTACCTTTAAGGTTCTAACCACCATGGAGTATTTAAAGGAACATCCTTATGATTATGAGGATTATTCTTATACCTGTGAAGGAAGCAGTATCTTCAATAATGTTTCTATTCGTTGCAGTGGCTCTACAGCGCATGGTACAGAAAGCCTGGCTGATTCCCTTGCCCATTCTTGTAATACAAGTTATGCCAATCTTGGTATAACAGAAGATATGGACAGCTTACATAGTGTTTGTGAGAGGGCTCTTTATAACAAAAAACTTCCTTTTGATCAGGACACTTCTGTATCTAAATTTGAAGTTACCTCTTCATCGGATATATCAGATATACCACAGACAGTTATTGGACAGGGTAATACTTTGATTTCCCCTCTTCATAATGCACTGATTATGTGTGCCATTGCCAACGGTGGTGTCCTTATGAAGCCAAGACTGATTGACAAAGTTGAATCTGCAGATGGTGCTTTAATTAAAAAAGAACATTCATCATCTTATGGTCAGATTTTTGATTCTACAGAAGTTTCCAAAATTATCCCAATGTTGGAAGGAGTTAGTACTTATGGTACAGCTTCTGGTAATTTGGGAGGTAAACCATATACCACAGCAGGAAAAACTGGTACAGCAGAAGTGGATGGCGAAGGTCATTTAAATTCCTGGTATGTTGGTTTTTCTAACGTAGATAATCCGGATCTTGTTGTCTGCGTTCTTGTTGAGAATTATGATGCTTATCAGGTTTCCGGCTCCTATATAGCGAGTCAGGTGTTTGATACCTACTATAACGGAAAGGGTGACAGTCAGTGACAAAAGCAACTAGTAGCGGAGGTGTAGTAATTTTCCGTGGGAAAATACTTCTCCTTTATAATAACTACAAAGGAAGATCCGATGGCTGGGTGTTGCCTAAGGGAACTGTGGAAGCAGGAGAGAGTCTTGATGAAACTGCTATCCGTGAAGTAAAAGAAGAAACAGGAGCCAATGCGGCCATCGTTCAGTATATTGGGGAAACACATTATAATTTTAGAACCATGTCCGATGAGATTGCTAAAACGGTTCATTGGTATCTAATGATGTCTCAGAATTATTATTCTACTCCTCAGGAAGAAGAATTCTTTCAGGATTCTGGTTACTATAAGTTTCATGAAGCGGTTCATTTACTCAAATATGCCAATGAGAAGCAGATGCTAATTGATGCTTATCATGCTTATAAGGCGATTTATAAGGATGGACTTTGGAAGGCAGATAAGTATTTCCCTAAGAATTAGATATGAATTACGGTGTTTATGGATAAAGATAAGAAGAAAAAACGCATTAATGCTATATATAATATTTTCTTAGTTTTCTTTATTATGGTTTTTCTGGGCTCTGCATCCTATCTGGGCTTTTATTTCTATAATATTCATTCCAGTGAAAAAGAGTTTCAGGATGTAAAAGATTTAATTATCCAGGAGGATGAGGGGAATCAGGAGACACTTACGGCTTCTTCTACTGACTCCAGTCCTTTTGTGGAATTGGATGGAAAGAAAATCCAAAGAAAGTATTTGCAGATATATCAGCAAAATAATGATTTTATTGGTTGGCTTACCATTCCGGATACTGTGGTTGATTATCCGGTAGTATTTACGCCAGATGATGAAGAATTTTATTTGAGAAAGGATTTTCATAAAGAAAAATCTGCCTCAGGAACCCTTTTCCTGGGTGCAAACTCAGATCTTGAGACTCCATCGGATAATATTATTATCTATGGTCATAATATGCATGCGGGTACTATGTTCCATACTTTACTGGAATATCAGAATGAAGACTTTTATAAAGAGCATCCGTATTTTGAATTTGATAGTCTGTATGGGGATGGGAAATATATTATCATTGCTGCTTTTAAAATTCAGATATCAGATGATGAGGATTCCTTTAAGTATTATGAGTTCTATAATGCGGAAAATCAGGATGAATTTGATGAGTATGTTTCTCAATGTAAAGCTCTTACTCCATATGACATTCGAGAAGGTGCCAGCTAC
The DNA here is from genome assembly GCA_900314445.1 of uncultured Lachnospiraceae bacterium. Lineage (GTDB taxonomy): Bacteria > Bacillota > Clostridia > Lachnospirales > Lachnospiraceae > Eubacterium_Q. The sequence goes on from OMVA01000069.1 coordinate 55,429, forward strand.
GGAGATAAGTTGATCACATTGTCCACTTGTTCTTACCATGTGACAAATGGCAGATTTGTTGTGGTAGCAAAGAAGGTGGAAGATTAATATAATTCTGGATTCAAAAGTGTATTCTTTCATAAAAATGAGGCTTCTTGCGAAAGTGCAAGAGGCCTTTTTCAATATAAAGTATTTGTAAATGAAATAAGGGGAGCAGTAGAACCGCTCCCCTTTATAATTCAACTTTGAAAAAACTATGCTCTTTCAACTTTACCTGACTTCAGGCAGCTTGTGCAAACATAGATTGTCTTTGGTGTTCCTTCTACAACAGCCTTAACTCTCTTGATGTTAGAGTTCCAAATCTTGTTAGATCTTCTGTGTGAGTGACTTACCTGATTTCCAAAATGAACTGATTTCTCGCAATAAAAGCACTTAGCCATATCCGGCACCTCCTTGTAACTAAATTAGCCTTGAACGGCTCGCAACGCAGATTATCATATCAAACTTTGCAAGGGATTGCAAGAAGAAATCTTTAAATTATTGCATCAAATATACTTCCTTTTCAATTTTATATTAATTCTGTATAATAAAACAATATGTCGTATGGATAGGAGGTAAGATATGGAAGGCTTTTTAGATAATGAAAATGGTAATATTTCAATCGGAAATGAAGTAATCGCACAGTATGCTGGTCATGCTGCTCTTGACTGCTTTGGTATTGTGGGAATGGCTAGTATTAGTATGCGAGATGGACTTGCAAAACTCCTCAAAGGTGACAATGTTAGTCGTGGTGTTAATGTAACAACAAATGAAGATGGAGAATTAGATATTGATTTTCATATTATTGTAGCTTACGGGGTGAATATCAAAACTGTAGTCAATAACCTTATTTCCAGTGTGAAATACCAGGTGGAGGATTACACAAGCATGAAAGTTCATGCAATTAATGTTTACGTCGAGGGCGTAAGAGTAATCGATTAGCCGGGAGGAGATTTTAAGTGGCATACACAAGTATAGATGCAAAGACACTGCAAAGATCTTTTTTATGTGGTGCTTATAATCTTAGTAATCAAAAGGAATACATTAATGAACTGAATGTATTCCCTGTACCGGATGGTGATACTGGTACAAATATGACTTTGACAATCATGTCAGCAGCGGAAGAAGTAGCAAAGTTTGAAAATCCAAGTATGGATCAGTTGGCAAAAGCTATTTCTGGAGGATCTCTTCGAGGAGCAAGAGGGAATTCAGGTGTTATTCTTTCCCAGCTTTTCCGTGGTTTCTGTAAAGGTATTAAAGGAAAAGATAAACTTGGTATTTCGGATTTGGTATCTGCTTTTAACCATGCAGTAGATACAGCTTATAAGGCGGTTATGAAGCCTAAAGAAGGCACCATTCTTACTGTGGCTCGTGGTATTGCGGAAAAGGCTGATGATTTATGCGAGACAGACTTAGTAGAGTTTCTTGAACAGGTACTGACCTATGGAGAAGAGGTACTGGATTCTACGCCGGATTTACTTCCTGTTTTAAAAGAAGCAGGAGTAGTGGATTCTGGTGGTAAAGGATTAATCGAAGTTCTTCGTGGAATCCTAATGGGAATTAAAGGACAGGAAGTGGTGTTGGAGGATAAAGCAGATGCAAGTACTCTCCAAAGCCAGCATGTTTCTTACGTTTCCGGAAGTGGAAATGACAACATTTCCACAGCGGATATTAAATTTGGATATTGTACAGAATTTATCATCATGCTGGATAAGGAATTATCGGATGAAGAAGTAATGGCTTTCAAGGAGTACCTTCTTTCCATTGGTGATTCTCTTGTTTGTGTGGCGGATGAAGATTTTGTTAAGGTACATGTACATACCAATCATCCTGGACTTGCTTTTGAAAAAGCTCTTGGCTATGGTTCTCTAACTCGTATGAAAATCGATAATATGCGGGAAGAACATTCTGAACGTGTATTAATGGAAAAGGAAAAGGCTCGTGCGAAAGAACAGGAAGAAGCTTTTAAGCAAATGAAGCTGAAAAAGCTAACACCAAAGAAGGCGGAGAAGCCTAAAAAATATGGAGTTGTTGCTGTTTCTGTTGGATTGGGAATGAATCAGATTTTGAAAGATATTGGTGTTGACTATATTATTTCTGGTGGTCAGACAATGAATCCTAGTACGGATGACTTCCTTTCTGCTATTGATGAAGTGAATGCTGAAAATATCATCCTCTTACCTAACAATAAGAATATTATTCTTGCTGCTAATCAGGCTGCATCTGTTACGGATGATAAGAATGTATTTGTTATTCCTTCAACATCACTGCCACAGGGAATTAGCGCCATGGTATCTTTTGCAGCGGATGCAACTCCTGAGGAAAACATTGCTTCCATGAATGAAAGTATGCAAATGGTAAAGACAGGTGAAGTAACCTATTCGGTTCGTGATACCTTCATTGATGGGAAGACCATCGTAAAAGGTAATATTATGGGTATTTCGGATCGTGGAATTGACGCGGTTGGAAAAGATATTGCAGAAGTTACGAAAGAACTGATTGCCAGTATGGTAGATGAGGATGCTGGTCTTATTAGTTTATATTATGGAAACGATATAGGAATGGATGAGGCTGAAAAGCTGAAAGAAGAACTTGAGGAAGTCTATAGTGATTTAGATGTAGATTTGCACCAGGGCGGCCAGCCTATATATTATTATATTGTTTCAGTGGAATAGAGAAAACTGGAGAGAGTATGAATCTTGATGATAATGTTACCGCTGTTAAAGGTATTGGCGATAAAACAGCGGAATCCTTTCAAAAATTAGGAATTGAAAAAATTCGTGATTTGATTTCTTACTTTCCTCGTGATTACAAAAACTACAGTGAGCCTGTTCCAATCCGGGAGACTTCTCCCGGGGACAGAGTCGCTGTTTTTTGTCAGATTGTAAAAAATATTGCGGTAATTAAGGGCAGACGATATCAGATTACAACTACAGTGGTTTCTGATGGAAATGACGCCATGGAAGTGGTCTGGTTTAATCAACCCTATTTGCGCTATTCCTTGCATAAGGGCGAAAAGTTGGTCTTCTATGGTCGTGTGGAGACGAGAGGCTCAAAGAAGGTTATGCAGATGCCGGAGACATATGGTATCCTACAGTATCAAAAAATGCTGAAAACCATGCAACCCATCTACAGCCTTCGAAAGGGTATTTCCAATAACTTAATCCGAAAGGCTATCATGGAATGCAGAGATCTTATGCACATGGTACCGGATCCAATAAGTGAAGATGTGCGTGATAAATATCATTTAATGACCAGGTCAGAAATGCTTCTTGCCTTGCATTTCCCTAAGAGTGAGGATGAACTCAGGAGGGCGGCAGGTCGTGCGGCCTTTGATGAATTCTTGCGTTTTCTTTTACAGGTTAAAGCTATGCGTGATGAAAATGTGCAGATGGGGACGGATATAAAAGTAACGGATGAAGCCATTACTAAACTTCGAGGTTTTGTGGCTGGTTTACCTTTCAAACTTACTGCAGGGCAAGGAAATGCGCTGAAGGAAATTTTCAGGGATATGCAATCAGGACATGCTATGAACCGTTTGGTTCAAGGCGATGTTGGATCTGGAAAAACCATTGTTGCAGCATCAGCTCTTCTTTCTGTTATTCTTTCTGGCTATCAGGGTGCTCTTATGGCGCCAACAGAAGTACTGGCAGAACAGCATTACCAGGATTTATCAAAAATGTTAAAACCTTATAAGGTCAAGGTTTGTCTCCTTACAGGAGCAATGACTGCCAAAGAGAAAAGGCTTGTTTATGCTGACTTAGCCAGTGGTGCCTGTGATCTGGTAATTGGTACCCATGCCATTATTCAGGATAAGACGGTGTTCAAGAATCTTGGACTTGTTGTAACGGATGAACAACATCGATTCGGTGTACGCCAAAGAGAAAAACTGGCTTCTAAGGGTAACCATCCTCATACCTTAATTATGAGTGCAACCCCTATTCCAAGAACTCTGGCAATCATGCTTTATGCAGACCTTGATATTTCTGTTATTAAGGAATTACCTAAGGGTAGAAAGAAGATTCTGAATTCAGTTATTGATGTTTCCTTCCGACCAGCTGCATATCAGTTTATTCGGGAACAGGTAAAACAAAAGCATCAGGCATACGTAGTCTGTCCTATGGTAGAGGAAAGTGAGGCTATAGATGCGGAGAATGTAATTGACTATTCAGAAAATCTTCAGCAGGAACTAGGACGTGATATAAAAGTTGAATATCTGCATGGAAAAATGAAGGATGCAGATAAGGTAGCTATTCTAAATCAGTTTAGCCAGGGGCAGATTGATGTATTAGTTTCAACTACAGTAGTTGAAGTAGGTATTAATAATCCAAATGCCACGGTTATGATGATTGAGAATGCAGAAAGATATGGCTTGGCACAGCTTCACCAGTTGCGTGGCCGTGTAGGTAGAGGTCAGGCACAGTCCTACTGCATGTTTATGAATGTTAAAAAGTCTAAGCAGTCTGTGGAAAGGCTTAAGGTGTTAGAAGAATCAAATGATGGATTCTTTATCGCAGAGCAGGATTTGAAATTAAGAGGCCCAGGTGAGTTTTTTGGTGTAAGACAAAGTGGTGATTTAAATTTCAAATATGCTGATATTTACACCAATGCAGATATGCTTAAGGCGGCACAGGAAGTGTCTCTTACCATGTCGGCGGATACAGAGGGATTAACAGTTACGATTTAAGAAAATTACTTGGTTTTATTTGATGTATGGAATAAAATATACATCGTGTAAATAGAGAATAACTGCTTCTTCTTGGGGGAGAAGCGGTTCATTTAATTAAATTAGGGAGGGTTATTCCGTGGGCAAAAAACAAAAGGTTATATTCACATCGATTATTATTGTTCTTGCTCTGGCAGTTGTTGGCTTACTGGGCTATATTCTTGGGAGCAAAAAGAAAGATAATAATCCAACTACAGAAGTTACAACTACGCTTACAACGGAAGCACGCACAGAGGCAGCAGAAGCAACGGTTTCTGATGCGGTTGATGCAACCAGTACAAATAGTAAGAAAAGTTCTTCGCGTCCGGAGACTGCAGCTTATGCCACTATTTCCGCTGGTGATGGATGGCAGAATGGCGATAAGTATGTAAAACAGTTCAGTGTTGATATTCATAATGATTCATCCAGCGATTTAAAGGATTGGAAGGTGAAAGTATCTGATTTCGGTGCATCTTCTCTGGGAGATTGCTGGAATGCAAAACTTGATCTTTCTGCTTCTACACTTACCTGTACGGCGGTGGATTACAACGAAACTCTTGCTGCAAAATCTGTAACAAACTTTGGTTTCCAGGCTGAATTTGATAGTCAGGATGCCGCAAATATAGATTATTCAGCTATTCTCTATATTGACGGAAAGGAATATACAGAGAAGAGAGAAGAAGTAACTACCCAGAGTGAGGAAGAAAAGGAGGCCTCTAAGGCACCTAAGAAAGACGCTGAAAGTGGTACACCTCTGGCAAATCATGGAAAGCTTTCTGTAAAAGGCACTGACATTGTGGATAAGAATGGAGATCCTTATCAGTTAAAGGGTGTCAGCACACATGGACTTCAGTGGTTCCCAGAATATGTAAATAAGGATTCCTTCCAGTCTTTCCGAGATGATTTTGGTGCAAATGTCATTCGCCTGGCTATGTATACGGCTGAAGGTGGTTATTGCGAAGGTGGTGACCAGGCTGCTTTAAAGCAGACAGTAAATAATGGTGTTTCTTATGCTACAGATCTTGGTATGTATGTAATCATCGATTGGCATATATTACATGATACAAATCCTTTGGATCACGAAGATGAAGCAATTGCCTTCTTCGATGAGATGTCAGCTAAGTATGCTGATTATGACAATGTTCTTTTTGAAATCTGTAATGAACCAAATGGTTCTACAAGCTGGTCTGATGTTAAGTCCTATGCTGAGGACGTAATTCCAGTTATTCGTAAGAATGCTAAGGATGCCATTATTATCGTAGGTACACCTACCTGGTCTCAGGATGTGGATCTGGCTGCTAAAGATCCAATTACAGGTCAGGAAAATATTTGTTATACATGTCATTTCTATGCAGCTACTCATAAAGATAATATTAGAGATAAGGTTAAGGCAGCTCATGAAGCAGGTCTTTGCGTATTTATCTCAGAGTTCTCTATTTGTGATGCATCCGGTAATGGTTCCATTGATTATGATTCTGCAGATGCGTGGATGAAGTTAATTGATGAATATAATATGTCCTATTGTGCGTGGAATATTTCTAATAAAGATGAGTCATCTTCCCTGATTAAGTCTGGCTGTGACAAGACATCAGGCTGGACAGATGATGATTTATCAGAAACAGGTCTCTGGCTGAAGTCAACCATTAAGGGCGAGTGATTGGAAGGAAAAGCATGGCCTTTTTAGTTGACAAAGTCTGGAAAATAGAATAAATATTAAATGTTTTGTAAATGGAAAGGCCTTTATGTACTGCGGGTTTAAATGCCTGGGACTTTGAGGCGGGATAGGAGATTGAATTTGAGAGTCATTGCAGGTTCTAGAAGAAGCCTTCCTCTTAAAACGATTGAGGGAGATGCTACAAGACCGACAACAGATAAATATAAAGAAACCTTGTTCAATTGTTTGCAGATGGATGTACCCGATGCAAATGTACTTGACTTGTTTGCCGGAAGTGGAGCGATTGGTATTGAAGCTCTTTCTCGTGGTGCACATCATGCTACCTTCGTAGAAAGCGGAAGAGAGCAGATTTCTGTTATTAAGTACAATGTGAATTTTACTAAGTTTCAGGATCAGTCCGATATCTTTCGTATCGATGCACTTTCATTTGTGCGTAATTTAACAAAGGTGAACTTTGATTTGATCTATATTGATCCACCATATGGAAAAGGCCTTGAAAAGGCAGTTCTTGAAATTTTGAATGATAAAGAATTTGCGAATCCGGATTATAAAATCGTTGTGGAAGCAAAGCTTGATGAGGATTTTTCTTATTTGGATGATACTAGATTCATGGTTTATAAGCAGAAAAATTATAAGACAAACAAGCATATTTTCTTGTGTGAGAGGGCATAATTATGAGTATCGCGATTTATCCAGGAAGCTTTGATCCAGTGACAACGGGTCATGTGAACTTAATTGAGAGAGCATCAAAGATTTTTGACCATGTTATCGTGTGTGTGCTCATTAACTCGGGCAAAAAAACTCCATTGTTTTCTATTGATGAACGTGTTAATATGCTAGAGTGTGTGACAGAAGGTTTCCATAACGTTTCTGTCAGATATTATGATGGTCTTTTAGTGGATTTTGCAAAGCAGGAAGAGGCGAATATTATTGTTCGTGGACTTCGTGAGATGAGCGATTTTGATGTGGAACTTCAAATGGCTCAGGGAAACAAGGCTGCTTCAGGCGGAACACTGGAAACAGTATTTCTTCCAACAGATCCTAACTATTCATTTGTCAGTTCGACAATGATTAGAGAATTCGCAAATTATCATCATATTTGTAGAGAATTTGTGCCGGATATCGTTGCAGACCGGTTAGAAGAAAAAGTGAAAAGTAAGTAAGGGAGGAAGATATACATGGGCAAAAAAGGCGTTGAGGATATGATCAATGAAATCGAGGTATTCCTCGAGCAGTGTAATTATCAAACCTTTTCACAGACTAAGATTGTTGTACCTAAGGAAGAATTAAATCGTATGCTGAATGAGCTTAAGTTAAAGCTGCCAAGCGAACTTGAGCGTTGCAAGAAGATTATGAGAAACAAGGAAGCTATCCTTGCCTCTGCACGTACACGTTCTGATGCCATTATCTCTGAATCTGTAAATGAAGCAAACAAGATGGTAGATAATAATCGCATTACTCAGCTTGCTAATCAGAGAGCAAATGATATTGTTGAATCAGCTCGTCAGCAGGCAGAAGAAATTGTTGCTGCTGCAAATCAGGAAGCTAAGGATGTTCGCCTTGGAGCTATGAACTATACAAAATCTAAGGTTGCTGAAATGAAGGATTTCCTTGCAACTACTCTGGAAGCTGAGAAAGAGAACTACAGAAATCTTACTGAGAGTCTTGAGAATAATATATTTACATTAGAGACTAATCTCAATGAAGTGGATGCATCTATCGATTTAATCGATAATGATATCCCTGCTGGTCAGGAAGAATATGCTGAAGATGATTATGAAGAAGCAACTGAAGGGTCAGCAGCAGAAGAATATCAGGACGAAGAGGAAGAAGATTCATACGATGATGTTGATGATGAAGATTCCTTCGATGATGATGACGATGATTTCTTAGACGATGATGATGAATAAGAAATTACTTAAGATGTAAAATAAGTGCCATGCATTTTCATGGCACTTTTTTTGTGTTTGCGCGCCATGGGCGCGCTCTAACGGGTGAAAGTCCCGAACACGCCCAGA
>OMVA01000097.1 GCA_900314445.1 uncultured Lachnospiraceae bacterium
GAAGTTACACTGGGCTAATTGATTCCTGATTCACAAGTACTAAATTGCAATTTAGCTATTGCAATTTCAGCTAGTGAATCGCAAAGATAACTTAAAAGCGGCGGCTCAAAGTAATTTGAGTCGCCGTTATTTTTATTTTTCAATACGAATTGCAATAATACATGTAACCTAAATTTGTTACTTATATTTGTTACTTATATTTTCTTCCGTATATTTGTATGTGCTGCCACCCAGGAAAATCTGCTTTGCCACAAGGCCAGCACCACCGAACATAAGAACAAGTAAAATCAGCCATTCCCAAAGTTTCATTGAAGCAAATCCGATATGAGCTGACATGATAATCGCTGTAATGATCAGAATAATGGAAAGTGCTAAGAAAATTTTTGCCCAGATATTTGGCTTAATGAAAATCCAGATTACTGCCACAATAAATGGCACAAAGATTGCACCTGACGAAACATTGAATCTGCCCATCATCATACCACCACCGAAAAGACCGATGTTTACATTAATTACATTTGATAACCAGAAAAGGCCAACAGAAAGCATAACCATACCGATTACAAATTCCAGTAAATCCTTTCCTGGGTTACTACGTTTTCCTACTTTACTCATTATGAATACCCCCTTTTGTTTTACCCTTTTATTTAACTTTTTAACTCTTGCTCTTACCACTTGACCTTTAGCAAAACTCACTAATCAGTTTATGATTACCCTCAGCATCATCCAGGGTTATTACATAGACGCCATCATTAAACGCACGCTTTGGATAGAGGACATCCCCCAGCAGGGACTGCTGCTTATACTCTGCACGCAGGCTCCTAAAATTAACCCCTTTTACTCCCTGTGGAAGCTGAGCCATGGCAAGCGCAATATACTGCGCGTTGTTCACATGATGGTTGGTATCTATACTTGTATGTCCAATCGTCAGTGGTGCAAGTTCTTCCATTTCGTCTGGCACCTGAATTTTACCTTTTACAAAATCACCTTCCAGAGGTTCTGATAACTGATAGACCTCCAGTTCCTTCTCAGGAACATTTCGTTCCGGACGACCGGACAGTACATTTACATAGGCCCAGTCAGAATCTGCACAGACCAGTTTCTCACCTGTCTTAGCATTTTCAATGACGAAATTTCTTTTTCCCAGAAAATACTTGAAGAAGGTTGGCCAGGTCTTTACCCGAATATTTTCTCCATAAACAGGTCTGCGGATAACTTTAATCTGCCAGTTCGTCAGCATCCAGGCTGTATGATGTTCCGCCATCCAGTCCAGCCCCACATCTCCATCCTCTGATTCAAAGGAACAGCAGTCCTGAAAATAATTGATGATGGAAACAAGGCTGACCATACGGTCCTCCTTCAGTTCGCTGTAACGGACTCTGGTATCAAAGGAATACATTAATCCTCAACCCCCAGCTCTTTTAAAACGCGAATCAAATCCGCAATGGTCTCAATACCCTTAACACTTTCATCCGGAATGTCGATATTAAATTCTTCTTCCAATGTCATCACCAGCTTGTAAATGTCCAGGGAATCCACCGCAAGATCATCCTTAAAAGATATGTCCTTGGACAATTCCTGAGCCGAGAAGCCAAATACTTCATGTAAAATTTCAACTAACTTATCGTAAATCATTCTATTTCCTCTTTATTTTGCAAAATCAATCCTGCCAAGAAAGCCAGTACTGCCCCAGCTTCCTGATTTTTATACTTTATACGCACATTAATCTTACGCTACCAAAATTTTTGTGTCAATGAAATGTCTTTTCTATAAGGCTTTTAACCAGCTCACCCCTGCAAATGGATTTGTCGTAGTTCCGGCAAGTTCATTTGCAGGGCTTATCTTTACAGAAAGCTTTCTTAGACATTGCGAATTTCCAAATGTTATGCTAGTATACTAGTGTTATGTTTCATATCAATATCAATAAATTTCATTTTTGTTATAGAGGAGATTAAGTCATGGAAAGAATTAAGACTCTTGCAACAAGAAATCTTTGCGAAAGCGCTAAGTCCGGTGGATGTGGCGAATGCCAGACATCATGCCAGTCTGCTTGCAAAACAAGCTGTGGTGTTGCAAACCAGAAGTGTGAGAAGGCTTCTAAATAATTAGTTTTCTAATTATAAGAATTCTTACATAAGACGTACATTCGTACGATAATTGATTGCCGCCCTCTTTGGGGCGGCTTTCTTTTGTAAAGGAGAAATACATGGTACATCAGTACAAATTAAATGATTACAATATCGTTCTCGATACTTGTTCAGGTTCTGTTCACGCAGTGGACGAAGTAGCTTACGACATTATTGCTATGTACGAAGCTTCTACTGAAGAAGAAATCGTAAAGGCTATGATGGAAAAATACGGTGACCGTGAAGACGTAACTGTTGAAGACATCAAGCTCTGCATCGAGGATGTTAAGGCTTTAAAGGATCAGGGAAAGCTCTTCACTGAGGATACATTCGAACCACTTGCTGGCGTATTCAAGAAGAATTCTGGCGACGTAATCAAGGCTCTCTGCCTTCACGTTGCTCATACCTGTAACCTTAACTGCCACTACTGCTTCGCAGCACAGGGCAAGTACAATGGTGAACGCGCCATCATGTCTATTGAAACAGCAAAGCGTGCCATCGATTTCCTGATTGAAAACTCAGGCACTCGTCGTAACCTGGAAGTTGACTTCTTTGGTGGCGAACCACTTATGAACTGGGATGTATGTAAAGAGACTGTTGCATACGCTCGTTCTATTGAAAAGGAACACAATAAGAACTTCCGTTTCACATTAACTACAAACGGTGTGCTCATTGATGACGAAGTAATTGAATGGGCAAACAAGGAATGTGCAAATGTTGTTCTTTCTCTGGATGGACGTAAGGAAGTCAACGACCGCACCCGTAAGGACTATGCTGGTAATGGTTCTTATGACCGTATCGTTCCTAAGTTCCAGAAGCTGGTGGAAGCTCGCGGCGGTAAGGACTACTACATGCGTGGTACATTTACTCACTACAATACAGACTTCACTAAGGACATTTTCCACATGGCTGATCTTGGTTTCACAGAGCTTTCTATGGAACCTGTTGTTTCAAAGCCAGGCGATGATGCTGCTCTTACAGAAGAAGATATGCCAATCCTTAAGGAACAGTATGAGATTCTCGCTAAGGAAATGATTAAGCGTGAAAAGGAAGGAAAGCCAATCACTTTCTATCATTACATGATTGACCTGACAGGCGGTCCTTGTATCTATAAGAGAATTTCTGGTTGTGGTTCTGGTACAGAATACATGGCAGTTACACCTTGGGGCGACCTTTATCCATGTCACCAGTTCGTTGGTGAAGAAAAGTTCAAGCTGGGTGATATCTGGAACGGTGTTTCCAACAAGGAACAGCAGGAAGAATTCCGTCGCTGTAACGCTTATGCGCGTCCTGAGTGCCAGGATTGCTGGGCAAAGCTTTACTGCTCAGGTGGTTGTGCTGCAAATGCTTACCACGCTACAGGTTCTGTAACTGGTATCTATGAATATGGTTGTGAGATTTTCCGTAAGAGAATTGAATGTGCCATCATGATCAAGGTTGCTGAATCTATGGATCCAGAACTTGCCAAGAAGGTTGAGGAAGAAGCTGCAGCAAACGCTGGTATCAACGATAAGATGATGCCGGATGACTGCGCTGATGACTGCAACAACTGTGGTTTAGATGACGAAGAACCAAGAAGATGCTAATCTAAATATTTGAATCATTCATAGCACACTGGGCATATCATTTGCACAGTGTGCTATTTTTTCATATGATATCAATAGTGAAACAGCCTGACAGAATTTTGACTTTCTGCCTGGCAAGTATCTTGCAAATAGAATCGAGAATTATGTTTAATCAAGAAGAAATCCAAGAACAATTAGAAGCATTTAAGAGCCTGACTCCTCTTTCTGACTTTGTCAAAGCCTATGTGGAAAAAGACGGGGTCCGCTTACATATGCCAGGCCACAAGGGCCGCTCTTTACAGGCCAGTTCCTTCCTGTCGGATCTTGTTCCCTACGACCTGACAGAGATTAAGGATGCAGACTCCCTTTACCACGCTGAAGGCGTCATCCGTCAGAGTGAAGACATTGCATCCATCCTCTTTGGAACTCGTCATACCTATTTTTCTGCTGGCGGTTCATCACAGACACTAAAGACCATGTGTGCTCTTGCCATTCAGCACCTTATGGAAAATCGCTATAAAGCCGCTGAAGCAGCCCGCCTGGACGTGATTCCGAATGTGATGCAGCAAAGTACAGAAATTTCCATGCCTAAACTGGACTTAGGAAATCCCGTAATCGTTGCCGGACGAAATTCCCATAAAGCCTTCATTCAGGCAAGCCAGCTACTACAATTCGATATCCGGTGGATTCCATCCGAAAGTAAGGAATACTCACTCTGTGGATGCAACATTTCCGCAAGCGGTCTGGATGACTATCTGACCAGTCTCGAAAAAGAGATTCCTGCTTCTTCCATTGCTGGTATTTACCTTACCAGTCCTGATTATCTTGGCAATATGCTGGATATAAAAGCTCTGGCTGAAGTAGCTCACAATCACGGTACCCTGCTTCTGGTAGACAACGCCCACGGCGCATATCTCCGTTTTATGCCTGAGGACCTTCACCCAATTACTCTGGGAGCAGATATATCCTGCGATTCCGCCCATAAAACTCTTCCTGTTATAACCGGTGGGTCTTATCTGCAGATCAGCCCTTGGGCTCCCGACTTTTCAGACCAGGACATTCGCAATACCATGAGTTTATTTGGTTCCACCAGCCCATCCTATCTCATTATGGAAAGTCTGGATCAGGCCAATGAATATTTATTGGAAGAGGCAAGCAATGATTTTGAAGCCTTAACCACCCGAATAGAAGAACTGAAATACTCTCTCCCAGACAATCTCATTTTCACTGGGGATGAAAAGACAAAACTTACGCTGGATCTCAGAGCATCCGGATTACTGGATGGAAATTCTCTAGCTCAGGCCTTAAGAGAAAGGGATATCGAGTGTGAATATGCAGATCCAGATTATCTGGTGACCATGTGGGCACCTGGCAATTCTGAGTCTGATTTTGAGAAGGTGGAAGAAGCCTTTTACGAGCTGGATACCTGGGCTCACGAAGGTGGCCTGGCACAAATCATCAGCAAAAAAGTAGATCTTAAACTGGATAAATTACCTGAAGTCCTTTACCAGCCATATGAGATTCTCAATTTACCTTCTGAAACCATTGCTGTCGAGGATGCCGTGGGTCGTATCGCAGCAGGGCTCGCCGTTTCCTGCCCACCCGCTGTAACACCTGTCATTGCTGGCGAAATGATTGAAGAAGAGCTGATTCCAATTCTAAAACACTATGGAATTACAAGTATTTCTGTCCTGAAATAAAAATGCCTGAAAAATACAAGACGCAAAGCAAGAAAACGCCCATTTTCAGGACTAGATAAGCTTGTCCAAATGGTATTTTGCCTGTCTAATTTGTATTTTATCAATTTTCATTGCCTTTCTCAATCGAGTAGGAGGGAGATTGATTAATCTCCCGACCTCTCACACCACCGTACGTACGGTTCCGTATACGGCGGTTCAATCAACTTAACAAGTAACA
>OMVA01000076.1 GCA_900314445.1 uncultured Lachnospiraceae bacterium
CTTGTTTCTTGCTTGTTTCTTACTTGTTTCTTGCTTACTGTTTAACCGTCTTGCCGCATCTCTCAATGGCGCGCTTTGTCAGCACTTCCATGGAATCTACAACAATCTTATGCTTCTTTGTGATGTCATAATCACGATTAATGATGGAAAGTTCCGTACAGCCAAGAACCACAGCGTCGCTTCCCTTCTTCTTCAGCGCACCAATGATACGCATGAATTCCAGAATGTCCACTGGCTTACCCGCCTTTACCTGATTGTAGATAATATCCATAAGGGATTCCTGATCATCTTCATCAGGTACCACATAGTTCATACCATACTTATCCGTAAAACGCTTGTAAGAATCAGACTCTATAGTTCCCCTTGTTGCCAGAACACCGATGGTCTTACAATTTGGAATTTCCTTTATACACTCCTGAACCGTTTCGTCCAGAATATTAATGATAGGAACGCTTACTTCCTCTTCCAGAGCATCATAAAAATAGTGAGCCGTATTACATGGAATGACAATCATGTCACAGCCAGCATTTTCCAGCTTGTGTGCATCCTCACACATCTTAGGCAGAGGACTCTCCTCTGACTCGCCTAAAATGAAGGCGGTACGATCTGGAATCTGGGCATCATTTAAGATGATCATAGGAATGTGATCCTGGTCCTTCTTTGCTTCTGTCATCTGCACAAGCATGTTGGCAAAATACACAGTGGCAAGAGGTCCCAGACCACCAAGAATTCCTAATGTTTTCGTTTCATTATTCATACAGTTACCTGCCTTACTATTATTCAGCTGGCAAATGAGTTGCCCGTGGATTTCACCAAGCTCTCATGCCCGCCAATTTCATTTGCAAATTGAAAACAAATTCACATGCAATTCCATTTGCATGACTATTTATTGTACTTGCTTGTCTTATCGTCTACCGTAGTTCCCTTCTGAAGGGCGATGGATGAACCCCATCTCTTGAACTTACGGATATAGTTGAAGTAGTTTGCTTCTGCGTAGAAGATGTGCTTAAGGTTCTTATCCGGACCGTACATAAGTGGGTGACAAACCTTGCCCTCGCTCCAGAGTTTCAGAGCCTGATTCTTGAAGTCACCTTCTGGTACATACTTCTTGATTACTGACTTAGGAACTACTGAGTAAACATATGGGCGATCAGCAACTACATAAGGACCAAGGTCATTGTAAATGTAGTCGTTCACAATCCACTTAACTGTGTTGAAGCCAGAACCAGTAACGTAGAAGTTACTACGTCCCAGACGAACGTTGATTTCGAAGAACTTGTACTTACCATCACGTTCATCATATTTAATATCGAAGTTTGCAAAACCAACATACTTGATATGCTCAAGGAACTTTGTTGCAGCTGCAACGATTTCTTCATTCACTTCATTCACGATGGCAACTGGGTTACCAATTGCAGATGGTGATGGATCTTCCAGAAGGGTACGCCCCAGAGATGCAAAACGAACCTTAGAATTCTGATCACAGTAGCATGTGAGAACACGCATGTAAGAATCATCGCCTGGAATCATATCCTGAATCAGGAACTTGTAGTCATAGCCTGAATTCTTGATGCGGTGAAGCATTTCCTTAAGAGAAGCTTCGTCATCAAACTTGAAGATTTTCTTCTTGCCTTCGAACTTGGCATAGTGATAAAGAGCTGAGTTTGCGCACTTAGCAATAACCGGGAACTTAAATGGAACCTGAATCTTGTCAGGGTCATCGTTCTTGCAGTCAAAAACATAAGTATCTGGATAATCCAGGCCCAGTTCTTCAAAGATTTCATAGAACTTATCCTTCAGAACGATCTCGTTCAGAAGATCCTCATCAATATAAGGAATAATATAGTAAGGTTCCAGTTCCTTCTTGCACTCGATTACTGTACGAACATACCAGTCGCCACAACCAAAGATGATAAGCTTCTTCTTGCCCTGGAACTCCTTACCTACTTCAATCATTGCCTTAAGGGCATTTTCTTTTACTTCAAGATTTGGATAATAACGATTCTCAATCATGGAAGATGTGGAAACATATCCTCCCTGAGTCATTGAGAGTGTAAGACTGCGGATGCCATATTCCTCGTGGAATGAACGCGCCAAAGAATAGGCTGTAATATCTGCGCCGAGAATAACCGGCAGGAACTCTTTTTCCTTGAATTTCATACTAATATTTTGTCCTTCTTTCTGCATTTTTATTCGCAATGCACATAACTACAGTAGTGTAGCATTGCGGATAAGCACTGTCAATTCAAGGATTATACGCCTCAAAGCCACTTTGACAAGTGTCACTTCCGCCTATTCACAAGACTTTCACCAAATTAGACTTCTCCCCTGCTCCCCCTGCAAATGGACTTGTCTGGCATAATAAAATAAAGTCCTTTCCTAAAAAAAGTGACATTTGCTAGAATATGTAATAAAAAATGGCAACTTATAAATATCAACTATTACTCTAAGTCACATATCGTCGATGAATCACCACTCTCAGTCCGTTCTTTTAGAAAACTATTACTTCTATACTAATAAAAGCGAAAAACTATGCGTAGGAGTCAAGGTTCAGCATGAAGATTTCTAAACCAACCAAGGAAGTGTGCCAGGCTTTTGGCAATAACCTGAAGCTAAGACGAAAAGAAATTCATATGACACAGGAAGTCTTTGCGGACAGACTTGGGCTCTCTGTAAATTACATTAGTGGCCTGGAAAGAGGAACCAGACTTCCCAGCATGCCCGTCTTTATAAAAATGCTGGAAATTCTGGATACAAGCCCCAATGCCCTGCTTAATTTTTCAAAAGATGGAAAAATCATTCATGATGCAAATATGGAAATATACAGTGTCAAATTAATGGATATCGGTATATCCCTTTCCCAGCTCAGTACAAAGGATCAGGAAAGAGCCATGGAGTTAATCGAAGCTGTATTGGATACATTTTCTAAATAGGTAGTTGAGCTAACTCCTACTGAAAACACAAATTTAAGGCGTCCCTAAAGGGGCGCTTTTTTAACTTGGTACGCAGATTACACGAAGGGCTACGCACAGCTCATTTGCCTGTATTTGCAGGAGTTCACCCGGCCTTCGAATTGCAAAGAGGGCCTCTTCGTGTTAGGGTGAAATGAATGCAAGTTATAATATGAGTAATATTAAGAAAGAATATTCGTAGAACTATTAAGAAATATTAGGAAGTAAAATAAAAGGAATATTACAGCAATTATGAAGTTTAATTTTAAAAGAATTATGGCAGTATGCCTTATTCTTTCCCTGCTGCTTCTTTCAGCATGTGGAAAGGAAAGTCCCGCCACAACAGAAATCTCTGTGGAGGAGTCAAGTACAGAAAATACAGAAACCGAGAGAACCATTCGCTCGGTGGTACTGGATCTATCTGATATAACAAAATCCAAAGACACCCAGGATGATAAAAAGAATTTTCCAGATGAACTCCCTGTCTTCACGGATGCCCTATGGCAGACATTTCCAATTCTTGAAAGTGCCAGGGATTCCATTGCAGAGCTTTTAAATCAGGAAGCTATTTCTCTGGAAACAGGCAGGATTGATAATACCTACGCCGTTGCTGACCTCTTATTAAAAAGAAAGAATCCAGATGCAAAGGAAGAAATTGCATCCATTACCTTACATACCAATGTACATGCTGAAAAAGTATTTTCCGCAGACACTTCTCGAATCATTACAGAGTCTGGCAAGGTATTCCAGA
Organism: uncultured Lachnospiraceae bacterium; assembly: GCA_900314445.1. GTDB lineage: Bacteria > Bacillota > Clostridia > Lachnospirales > Lachnospiraceae > Eubacterium_Q. The sequence continues at coordinate 3,703 of OMVA01000076.1, forward strand.
TTCCAAATGACTTTATGGTCTATAGCGCCGGAAGCACTGTGGAAGATTTTACCGTTAGTCCCATTGCCAATTTAGTTAGAGCCAAAGAGAGCTGTCTAATTGAAAAAAATGAGGAGTCTGACAAGGCTGACACAACAACTCCTGTGGCAATCGCTGCCATCATCACGGACAAGACTTACGATACAAGCATTATCCGATGCCTGATTAGTTCTGGCTCAGAAGCCCAGTATTCTTTTGAGCAATTACATTTTGAAAGTGGTAGTCCTCTTTACTCAGCAAGTCTTGCATCCCTTGCCACAGCCAGCGATGCAAAGGAGAAGGCAAGTGATGGTGACGCAGATGTTGCACAGTCCATTTCCACAGGTTCTCAGAGTCTTTCCTTTGCTGCCAGTGATCTGGAAGAAAATGAGGTCGTGAAGGTCTGGTCTGAAAATCCGGATTCCCGCATTGTGCTTTCCGGTTTCCAGAAGTCAGAACTTGTATCCCCTTCTTACCGAGGATTTTTCTACATGATCAAAAAGGACGGTCTCCTTTCTGTGGTAAATGAACTTTCCTTGGAAGAATATCTTTACGCCGTTGTATCCAGCGAAGTACCTGCTTCCTTCCATCAGGAAGCTCTGGCAGCCATGGCTGTTGCTTCCCGCTGTTATGCCACAAGCGCCATTGGCCAGTCCAAGTTCGGCGGCTACGGTGCAGATTTGGACGACACAACCATGAGCCAGGTTTATAACAGCACCGCCGAAACCTATGCATCCCGCTCCGCAGTGGATGAAACAAAGGGCGTCCTTATGCTTTATGAAGGAAGCATTGTAAATGCTGTCTACTTCTCCACATCTGCCGGACTCACTGCCAATGCAGAAGAAGCCTGGGGGTCTGAATACCCATATTTGAAGGCAAAGCTGGAAACAGAAAATCCTAGTACCGTAGATTTTTCAAAGGAAGAAACCTTTGATAACTTCATTGATACAAGTTCAGTAAACGGAATTTCAAACACAGAGTTCTTTGAAAATGACAAGCAGTTCTTTAGATGGCATGTTTCCTATACAACAGAAGAACTGGAATCTGCCATCAGCGCAGTACTGGAAGACCGTATGGCTTCAAATCCTGACAATTTCGAAATCATTGAGACTCCAGCCACCAAGGAAGATGCTGAACTTACATCCAGTCCAACGGATGCAGATGGACTCCTCTACGAAAAGATTGGGGATTTAAAGAATATCCAAGTCACTTCCCGTTACAGTGGTGGAACCATTGAGGAACTGACACTGACTGGTACAAAAGCAACCATGATTGTGCATGGACAGACAAACTTCCGTCAGATGTTGAATCCATCCAAGCAGACCATTGTTTGTCAGGGTGGCAGAAGCATTTCCGGGTGGACTTCCCTGCCAAGTAACTTCTACTATATCCAGAAAACAGATAAGGGATATACCGTTAAGGGTGGCGGTTTCGGACATGGTATCGGCCTCAGCCAGTACGGAGCTGAAATTCTAGCTGGAAAAGGTTATGGCTACAAACAGATTTTGGAACATTACTATACAGGAATTACTTTTTCTGAATAGTTATTTAATATGGAATGATCTTCCCCTAAGCCGGAAGCTATATTCTTACTAGGTTTATGAAGGTCATACCCTTTTACATTAGTGTCTTTCCCACTGACTTACTTTTAGGTCTACTTTGCCATCCTTTACTTCAATTCCATCCGCCATAAGAAGCTCAGCCTGAACATTTTTTCCACCAAAGGCAAAAGCTCCAGATAATTCTCCCGCTGCATTCACAACACGGTAACAAGGAATGGTATCTGGATGCGGATTCTTATGCAGAGCATTTCCCACCGCCCGAGACATCTTGGGATTTCCCGCAAGAGTCGCTACCTGGGCATAGGTTGCCACCTTTCCCTTAGGTATCTGGTTTACAACATCGTAGATTCTTTTCGTGGGTGAATCTGCAACCAAATCATAGGAATCTGCAATCATGGCCTTAATATCCTCTGTAGGAATAGAGCCATCCAGAATAATGGTATTCCAATGTTCCTTGTTCTGATGGTAGCCAGGCTGCACAGATGCAAATTCCTTGCGCCAGAAATAGGCCTTGTCAGGATCCACTTTCACATTGAGATGCATGATGCCATTCATTTCATAAGTCCAAAGAAAGGCTTTCTTACTTGGACGCACCCGCACCAGTTGCCAGTTTGTATCTTTAAATGGAGTGTCCACATAGGCATCTTCAAATGTGAGTCCATATTGTAATGCTTCTTCTCTTGTTTTCATTTTTTTCTCCATATATTGTTTGAATTTCCCGACCCAAAGGGGCTTCTCCTTCGAAGTTCTCTATTTCTTTAATTTCCTTGTCATCCATATAATTGTTATCGTTTTTCTTGTCATTATCGTCTTTCATAGAAAGGACCTCCCCCGGTTCTTAAGCCCACACAACAACTTTGTTTCTATAGATTTATCTTACGAATTGGTTGCCTCTAAATCAAGAAAAAGTCCGGAATTTCCTTACAAATTCCGGACTCAATATTTTAATTATTATGATCCCGTACCATTGTAACGACTCGCGCCCTTCATCCAGATTCTGTAACTGATGTAGAAGAAAACCACACCCGCTACTGGTGAGAAGTAACTCAGCAGTGGTACCTGATCTGGTCGTAAAATCACAAGGCTTGGATAGTAGGCAATAAAGGCTATTGGAATGATAAAAGAAAAAATCACCCGAAAGACCGGATTAAAAATTGTCATTGGATACTTGGCATAATCCTTGAATTTCAGCGACAAATCCAGAACATAGAAAGAGTTCTCTGTCCAGAAGCAAAGGGATGCCGCAGCATTCTGCATGGCAATCATAATGAGAGATGCTGTAATTAAAAAGAGTATCATTTTCAAAACAGACATGACCGTTACAGCAAGACCAATTTTAATCCAGGCATAGATTAAGATTCCAATTCCCATGGCAAGTTGCCCCAGACCTTTTACATCAAAGACTTCAGACTGGTAATAGAAAAATAGATTGATCGGTCTGAAATAATATTTGATAAAGTCGCCTGTTCGCACATTAATTCGGAGAGCCCAGTTATTGTCAAACAAACATTGTGCAGGCGTAATGGCAACCAGGGAGAATCCATAGAGGAAAAGCATTTCGTGATAGGACCAGCCATTGATATTGGAGAAGTTCTGGAACATAATCCAGAATCCCACAAAGCCTGCCAGATTGGTCAGCATCATACCCAGAGTCGAAATGATAAAGTCACTTCGGTAGGACATCTTACTTTTAATATCCTGGGAAATGATTTTAAAGTAGATATTCAGATAGAATCTGAGGCCACGTCTTTGAGCTACTTTTGTTTCTTCCTGACCAGGCCGGTTGCAAGGCAAATTCATATGCTCATTTTCATTCTTATTCATATCCATATCATCAGCCTCCATTCACAGTTACTCGTCTTACGGATGCTTTCCAGAAAAGACGGCTAATGACAGAAAGTACAATTGCCCAAATGAGTTGCACTGCCAGTTTCCTTCCAACCATGACAAGGTCTCCATCCCCGTGAAGGAGAATGTTGAGCGGATAATCATAGATAGCAACAAAGGGCAGTACATTTACCACCTTACGGAAGGCTTCTGGAAAGAAAGCGATTGGAATGGTCGCGCCTGAAAGAAGCAGGACAATGACCTGCCTCATCATGTTGATACCCCAGATGGATTCTGTGAAAAAGCAGATAGAGCCTACAAAGAAATCGATCTGATAATTTATGACCATGGCGATGCCAACCGAGAAAATGAAATAAAGCAAGTTCAGTCCCAGCGGAATGGTACTTCCTGTGACAATAAATACAATAATAAATGTTGGCAGAACTGTAGTCAGAAAACCCATGACCAGCCCCCCAGACAATTGCCAAAAGAGGTAGGATTTATATTCCATTGGCTTTAAGAGATAAAGCACAATGTCTCCCTTTTGAATATTTCGGCCAATCTCCCACACCGCATACATTTCCAAAAAGCCATAGAGGGCAGAAGCCAGAACGAGATAAACCAGTGTGGACTCGAAGGTCATACCATTTACCGTATCACTTGGTGATGAGGCAAAGATGGCTTTCCATAGAAAATAGACAATGAGCAGATAAAGAAGATTGCCCAGGATACGCACGAAAATAGACAGACGATAATGCATATCCTCCATCATTCCCATTTTCAGGAGCGTGAAGTATTTTTTCATTACTTACACCCCGCCTTCGTAAATCTTCTTGATGACTTCTTCCGTTGAAATTTCTTCCAGTTTCATATCCTTGATGGTGTGATTACGCTGCACAATTTCCAGCACATCTAGAATCTTGATATCGTCTTCATTTACAAGAAGAGAAATCCATTCGTCGTCGGAAGAAACCTTTACATCATGTCCCTTACACTTTTCTTCCAGCTCAGGTGTCACATCAGCAATTGGTCTGAGAGGACGAATCTTCATGGTTCTGTAGGCGCCAAAGAAAGAACGCAGATGCTCGATATCATTGTCATAAAGCATCTTGCCCTTGTCGATAATCACGATTCTCTGGCAGAGTGCATCCACGTCGCCCATATCATGTGTGGTCAGGATTACTGTTGTATTCTTTTCCTTGTTGAGAGCCAGAATCAGTTCACGAATTTTTGCCTTCATGGAAACATCCAGACCAATGGTTGGCTCATCCAGGAATACGATTTTCGGATTGTGCAGGAAGGCAGCCAGAATATCACTGAGAGTTCTTTGGCCCAAAGACATCTGACGAACAGGCTTATGAAGAAGTGGCTCCAGGTCAATCAGTTCTCCATAAAGCTTCATCATGCCATCATAATCCTGGTCGGAAATTAAATAGATGTCCTTCAATAGTTTGAAGGACTCAATCAGAGGCAGCGACCACCAGAGCTGAGAACGCTGACCAAAGACAACACCAATGTCCTCGCAGTTCTTCTTCCTCTCTTTATAAGGCACGCGACCATTGACCAGTAGCTGGCCTGAGGAAGGCTCCAAAACCCCAGTCATCATCTTAATGGTCGTAGACTTGCCCGCACCATTAGGTCCCAGGTATCCAACAATCTCACCCTGCTCCACATCCATGGTGACATCATCTACCGCCTTTACATATTTATAATCATGGGAAAAGAGGTCCTTGAATGATCCCTTCAGGCCCTCGTGACGATTCAGAACTTTGAATTCCTTTGTCAGATTTTTGATTTCGATAACTTTACTCATTTTCTCCCCTTTTTAGCACAGCATCTTGCCTCTTCTGGTAAAGAAAATGCTCCGCCTTAACCCCTACTAACTAAATGATATTTTTTGACTATATCAAAATTCTGTCACATTGTAAACAATCATCTATTATCTGCACGATTTGCATTATTTTTTACAAATGGTATTGACACATATATCGAGGTGCGATGTAAAGCCTTCCACTAAAACAATAATCGGTTACTCTTAAGATATGTTAGCATAATCATGAAAGCGAATTCATTACCAAGCGTTATATCTTTTCCCTAATCACTTTCCTTAGCTCTCATTCTCTCAAATACATACAACCTCTCGCCGGATAAGTCCTTACGAAATACATATCCCAAGCGGTCAAATTTTTGAATATCCCTTGGATTTTCAATTCTATTTTCCGCCATAAAGCGGACCATTTCACCACGGGCCATTTTAGCATAGGTTCCCTTAGTCACCAACTTTCCCGTGTCTTTTCCGTCCTTGTCCTTTGCCATTTCCACAAATGTAATTGTAATAAACCGATCCTCTGGCCTCAGGTATTTTTCAACACATTTGAAATATTCTTTAGAGGCAAGATTAATGATAATACCGCTCTCATCTCGAACTGCCTTATAAATCTTATCGCCCCAGAACTCATATAAATTCCTACCTTCTGCCACATCAACTTTGGCCTGCATCTCCAGACGATATGGAACTACACCATCCATAGCTTTCAGCACACCATAGAAGGCTGAGAGAATTCTCAGATGTTCCTGGACATAATTCAGTTGCTCATTTTCAAAGACAGCAGGCGCCATATACTGATAGGCAATACCATCATAGGCGATTACTGCTGGTATCAGATTCTTTCGTAAATCCTGTTGAGACTTTAGACGCTCCAGCCTCTCCATATTTTCTTCCAGGATTTTGTCATTGCATTTCCAAAGAGCCTTTAACTCACTCTCTGACTTTGCTTTCAGCCAGGTAAGTATTTCTTCCGTTTCCTGTAAGAACTCTGGCAAACCAAGGGCATCCAAAGTATCTGTATCACAATTCATTTTCTTAGCAGGGGATAAAATAATTTTCATATCTTCCCCTTACTCTGAAAGAGCCTGTAGCATATTCTCAGGATCATCTGCTGCCTTTACCTTGTCGTTGGCTTTAATGATTGTACCTTCTTCGTCAATCAGGTATGTAGTTCTAACTACACCCATTGAGACCTTGCCGTAGTTCTTCTTTTCTTTCCAAACATCGTATGCTTCGATTACTGTGCGTTCTGGATCAGCAAGAATGGTAATTCCCAGATTCTGCTTTTCTTCAAATCTCTTATGAGATGCAACTGTATCCTTACTAATGCCAATGATGACTGCACCCTTTTCTGTGAAAAGTGGCACTCTCTCTGAAAAGCCACAAGCCTGCTTTGTGCAGCCTGATGTATTATCCTTAGGATAGAAATAAAGAATTACTTTCTTTCCACGGTAATCACTTAATTTATGCATATCTCCGTTCTGATCTGGTAATTCAAAATCAGGTGCTTTTGTTCCAACTTCTAACATATTTATTCCTCCAATTTTCATACATATTGACCCACGGCAATCCCATTTGCCTAAGGCTCCTCTATCATGACATATCCTTTAGCGAGTTGTCTAGACCGGGGTTCCAAACTCAATGAGATTATGCTTTTTTCGCTTTCTTCTCTAATATTTTGATAACTAGCCACCGCACACTTGTGACTTTAGATGTGCGAATTCATATACCTTCAATCCGCAAGCCAAATTTCTATCAACTTTCCTTCAACAATTGATTAATTTCTCCCCAGCCAGCACATCTTACGAAGTTCACATTTGGCAGTTCCACCTGCTTATTCCAAGGACGATTAAAGACTGCAACCTTGCAATCACCGAAATGAAGCACGTGTTCGAATGCAAGTGGTGAATCTTCAATGACAAAATCGAACTCCATGGAATAAAGCTGGTCTAGTGTCATATTGAAGGTGCTGTTCTTGATGGTATTTTCACGCCCATACTTGTCCACGCAGTATAGTGGAACTCTGTTCAAGCCATGCTGATCCAGCCAGAGGTGGGATGGCTCGTAAGCGTTGAAGGGTCTGCCGGTGATGATTTTTACATCATGCCCTGCATCCACCCACTGATTAATTGTCTCAACTGCGCCGGCAGTTTCTTCATAAGCCAGCAATTTTTCAGGTCTGTGTGCCACTTCCATCATCTGATCATACTGTTCTTCATTCAAATGAAATGATTTCATCAAATTGAAAAATTCAATCTGGTCATAAGGCACATCCATGCCGAACAACTCATTTGCAATCTGTTTTAGGTATCGTGCTGTCTCGCAAATGACATCGTCAAAATCTATGTAAATCTTCATGGTATTCGTCCAAACTTCCTTTACTGAAAAATGAACTGTACGAAATCGCACAGTTCATCTCACATTGTACCGCATTTATTACATTTTATGTTTCTTCATTTTCTCTTCGAAAATATCCGTGATAATCCTGCGAAGTTCTTCTCTTTCCTTTTCAGGAAGGGCGCCCTCACACTTTGCCACCGCATATAAATCGGGGAACTGATTGGCAATACGCTCAATGGTCTTGCTTGCCTCGTTTCCATATCAAAAAAGGAACTTCATTTCTGAAGTTCCTTCTCAGTGCCGGCAGCCGGGGTCGAACCGGCACGGGAATTTCTTCCCACGGGATTTTAAGTCCCGGGCGTCTGCCAATTCCGCCATGCCGGCAGTTACGGTGAGTAACTGCTCTACCGATATGAAATTTGTTTTTGCAAACAAAAACGACCCAGACGAGACTCGAACTCGTGACCTCCGCCGTGACAGGGCGGCGCTCTAACCAACTGAGCCACTGGGCCTTTCAACTTTGCCATTATAGCTTACAAGTTGAGACTTGGCAACATATTTTTTTGAATATTTTAGCAAATGGATTTGCCGCGAAGCCAGAACTCGTGCGGTCGCACAATTGAATTGTGCGGTGCGGTCACGTTCGATTCCTGTGCATTCCATTTGCAAATTATATTCAATTCGTCATACAACTTTTCGAAGCAGTATCTACTTTAGATACTGCATACCTGTCAGAGCCTGTCCTAAGCCGATGCCGCCATCGTTTGGTGGTATTAAATGATGACGCAGAACTTCAAATCGACCCTCTAAATATCCTTCCGTGAGATCCAGGAGAAGTGTGTTCTGGAAGACACCACCTGTCAGGGCGATCTTCTCGATTCCTGTCTCTTCATGGATAAGGCCGACTTCAGCTGCAATCAGCTGCGCCAGCGCCAGATGGAAGAAGTAGGCATTTCGGCCTTGGACAAGTTTTTTCTCTTCCTCATCAGCATCCAGGTATTCCATCATATCATTAAGAATCACTGCAAATAGAATATTCGTCGGCAGTAGCTTTCTTCCGTATTTTTCCTGCTCTTTTGCATTATGATACTTGGCAAGGGAAAGTGCCTGGGCGAACTGCTTCATCTGATCCTCCAGCCGTACATTTGCAAAGTCCTGGCCAACTTCGTTCAGCCACAACCTTGCCCGGTACATAAGCGTTGTTGATGCTTCACCCTCGAAACTTGATTCCTTACGAATTCCAAGGAGGGCAGAGACTGCATCAAAGAGTCTGCCTGCGCTTGTGGACTGGACTGCGTTCATGCCCGTCTGGTAGAGAGTCTTTTGCACCTTTGCTGTCTTCTCATCTGCAAGGCCCAACTTTTGAATCAGCGTTAGTGCATCGAAATCCGCTGAACTACCATTCTCAGAAATCAAATTAGCAAGAAGCCCCTTCTCCTCCAATCCAATAATCATGGAAGTCGCAATTCTCCAGCCTTCTCTGGCAGAAGCATCTCCACCGATCTGCGTAAATGGCATGATGGATGCTGGTCGACTGAAGTTTGTGAAGGTGGAATCCATATTCTCCTCCCACGACTGGTTCACCACAAGGAACTCTCCGCCCCAGATACTGCCGTCACTACCATAACCTGTGCCATCAAAAGACACACCAATAACAGGAGAAGTCACATCATTTTCTGCCATACAGGAAAGGACATGGGCTACATGATGCTGCACGCGAAGTAATGGCAACTCATTTTCACGTGCTATCTTCTCCGCCACGCGAACAGAATTATATTTCGGATGCAGGTCGCAAACCACCACTTCCGGTTTCATTTTTAGTAAGTCCTCCATGCGGGCAATGGAATCTTCCAGCACGCGGATCGAGCGTAGGTCGGCAAGGTCGCCGATAAAGCTGGATGGATAATAAAGATTTCCACTTGCAAGACAAAAAGTGTTCTTCCCTTCCCCACCGATGGCAAGGACAGTATGAGCCGCCTGACCTGGCTCTTTCTGCATTCCTACACTCAGGTTCTTCGCTTCTCGCACTTCTGCATCAGATGTCTGTCCCCTTTTCTTACTTGTATCTCGATTTGACATCATAACTGGCACTGGCGCATAACCGCGTGACCGACGAATCATATAGGGCTCATCATCATAAAAATCCATAACTGTATCATCCGTGCGAAGACGGATATCTCGGCTATTTGTGAGAATGCAGTCAGCAATTTCTCCTAACTGCTCCATGGCGTCTGCATCATCCTTAGCAATGGGAACACCCGACTCATTACCACTGGTCATAACCAGAACTTCTGGCATTCTTCCCTTACTTTGTGCTCCTGCAGAGTGCCTATCTACATTCTGCATGTCGCCATTCTCACCGAACTCATCTGGATAATCAAAAAGCAGGAGCTGAATTGGTGCATAAGGAAGCATGACACCCAGACGATCATTATCTGGTGCCACTGACCCGGCAAGGTCGTAGCCATATCCCTTCTGCAAAAGAATAATTGGTTTCTGATGTCCTCTCAGAACTTCTTTCTGATGTGCAGTCATATCGCAGTAGCGTTCCGCCACCATCTCATTTTTCATCATGACTGCAAATGGCTTGGATGGTCTGCGCTTCCTCTCGCGAAGACGCTTCACCGCCACTTCATTCGTGGCATCACAGGCCAGGTGGAAGCCACCAATTCCCTTCACCGCAACAATGCCTCCATCCACAATCACACCTCTTGCAAATGAGATTGCCGCTCCTCCTGTCAGTCCTTTATTGCCGTCCTTGTCCAGAATGTAGACCTCAGGTCCACACTCATTACAACAAACTGGCTGGGCATCATAGCGACGACTTTGAGGATTCTTATATTCCTCTGCACACTTAGGGCACATCGGGAACTTCTTCATGGAAGTCCGCTCACGGTCATAGGGAAGTGACTCTAAGATTGTCAGTCTTGGACCGCAAGATGTGCAGTTGATAAAAGGGTGCAAATATCTTCTATTTTCTGGATCAAATAATTCTTTTTTACATATAGGGCAAATGGCGATGTCAGGAGAAATGAATATTTCACCTGAGGTATGTTCACTTTCGATAATGCTGAAACCGGAATAGGTATAGGAGGCATCCGAAGCTGATACGTCGTCACTTGCTACTGTCGCCAGGCACTGACTCGCAGTCTTATCCTCACTCACATCCTTCACATCAATCTTTAGGATGACAGATCTTTCTGGTGCTCTCTTTTCCAGCATTAAAAGAAAGGCATCAATCTGCTCACCACTTCCCTCTGCCATAATCTCGACGTAAGGACCGCAGTTTGCAACTGTGCCTCTGATTCCTGCTTCATGTGCCAGGCGATCCACAGTCGGTCTGAAACCAACGCCCTGCACGATGCCATATACACGAATTCGTTTTTTTAGAATCGCCTGCATTCTGTCTTCTCTACCCCTGAAATTTACTACTTCAAGTTTATCCTTAATCCGGCTGATTGTCACTAGAAAGTCCTTGCAAAATTATCAGGCTTTGCCCTCGCCTGGATTACTGAAAAAACAAATAGAAAAGGAGAAATTCCTAGAATTCCTCCTCACCTTTCATTTATTCATGCTTCGAATACACGCCAATCTCATTTGCAATCTTTTTCAAACCAGCAAACTCATTTGCCCGACCTTGGGCAAGAGATTGATTCCTACAACACTTCAACCAACTTATCACGAACTGAATCCAAGTGTGCATCCATGAGGCCAAAGTCCTTCTCCTTATAGTTCCAAAGGGCACGGCCGATTCCGTACTTCTGGAATGCAGTGAAGACATCCTTATGCCATCTATAGGTATCCTCAGCTGGCGCCTTGTCGATAACGCCATACTCACCGCAGTAAAGCGGAACATTCTGCTCAGCCGCATAGTCAGCAGCCTTCTTGAATACTTCCATGAAATACTCAGGTGTCATTTCCTGAATATCTTCACTGTAGATACCACCTGCCAGATCCTGAGAAAGAAGTTTTGACTTCTCCCGGTACTCACCAAGGCTGGCTGGATAATGGATTACCCAATCCTTTGGCATATTCTCAACCCAGTAAGCACGCTGGTGCGTGAATACCATTGGCTCATAACAATGGAAGTTATAAACGATGCGGTCATCTGTTGGAGGATCAAGCAGTGGAACTGTATGCACACCGCTGTAGCAAACGCCACCAACAACAATCCATGACTTTGGTGCGTTCTTACGAATCACTGGAATCACTCCAGCGACTACCTTATTCCAAGCCTCATGAACATCCATGAGTACAACTTCATTCAGCAGTTCAAATGCGATGTTATCCGGATCATTTCCGAATTCCTTTGACACTTCATTCCAGAGATTTTGGTAACGAGCCTGCAGCTTTTCATCGTAGAAGAACTTTTCACGATCAAGATTTACCTTGAGTGGATCGAAAGAATAGCCAAAAATTTCATGCATATCAACCAGAACATGCAGGCCATACTTCTTAGCCCAGCCAATTGCCTTATGGATAATGTCATAACCCAGCTCAATACGTTTTCCCTTCTCATCTTCAAAGAGACAATAGTCCACAGGAATACGAACATGGTCCATTCCCATTTTTGCAATATTTTCAAAATCAGCTTCGGTAATAAATGTTTCAAAATGCTCTAAAGCTGCTTTATTTTCTGTGATTGGCTGCTCTTCTCCCTGCACACCATCAACTGTTACATTCAGATACAATTCTGTCTTAGCAAGATCCTTCTTGATGAACTCATCATATTGTGAAATCCAACCACCAAGATTTACACCCTTCATAAAACCATCAAATGTTCTCAAAATGATCCTCCTTTACCCACTACAAATAGTTTCTATATTTTGCCCAAACCACCTCTATATTTTATCGGCTTTTTGTCTTTACGCAAAGATTCTTATTACTCCCATGAAGACTTATTCAACTCCCGCCATCTTCAAGGCTCTCTTCATCAGATACTCTGAATTGTTATGCTCTGGCTGTCCCAGACAATCTTCTAAAAGTTCTTTTAAAATCTGTCCCATTTGAGGACCTGGTTTTACGCCTGCCTGAATCAAATCCCCACCTGTGATTTTCAAATCACCCACAGAGAGTGGATCTTTCGCTTCCACAATTTCCTTGTGCATTTCCAGCATCTCATTTAAAGCCTGGATACTTTCATCTTTTTTATAGTCACTCTGACCAGCCATGTCTGCCTTACGAATGGCAATAATGTCATCGAAGTAATCGATTCCCATCTTGCTAAGTGCCTGTCTGAAGGTTGTCTTCTTCAGGCCTCCACGGAGACCATAGTCATGCCAATATACAATCTTAGACACATCTTTAATGGTCTGGTTATCCAGCTTCATTCGGCGAAGTACTTTCTTAGCAATCTCTTCAGAAATGACATTGTGTCCCTTGAAGTGATCTCGTCCTGCTTCATCTGTAGTCTTTGCATCTGGCTTTCCACTATCGTGGAGAAGGGCTGCCCAGCGAAGTGTCTTCCTTGCCGGGATATTACGGATGACTTCAATGGTATGATGACCAACATCATATTTATGATAAGGAGTATGCTGCTCAGTCTCCATCATGCGGTCGAACTCTGGCAAAATCACCTTTGTGATTCCCAGTTTATAAGCAACCTCTAATTCTTCTGGATGATTAGAGAGAAGAAGTTTGGTCAGCTCTGTCTCGATTCTTTCGGCACTTACTGCCTTCAGGTCTGGTGCATGCTTTGCCGCTGCCTTTGCCGTATCTTCCTCAATTGTAAATCCCAGCTGTGCCGCAAAACGAACCGCACGTAAGATACGAAGTGCATCCTCGTCAAAACGTTCGTCTGCATTTCCAACAGCGCGGATAATTCCACTTACACCATTATGCTCCATGTCCAGGTCTTCCATGCCATGGAACATATCCACCAGACCCTTGCTGTCGCTGTAGGCCATGGCATTGATGGTGAAGTCGCGGCGCTTCAAGTCTTCCTCCAGGCAACGTGTGAACTGTACGCTTTCTGGTCGACGGTGATCATGGTACTCGCCGTCCACACGGTAAGTCGTTACCTCATAGCCCTCGTTCTTAATCATGATGGTAACTGTGCCATGCTTAATTCCTGTATCGATGGTGCGGCGGAATAGCTTTTTCACCTCTAAAGGTTCCGCAGAAGTTGTGATATCCCAATCGTTTGGCTCCTTGCCCAGAGCCGCATCACGCACGCAACCGCCCACAGCATAGGCTTCATGCCCTGCTTCCTCTAATGTATGAATAATAAATGCCACGTTCTGTGGCAGGTCAATTTTGAAACTCAAAAATGTTTCCTCTTTTCTAAACTTGCTTTTAAGGAATTAGTCCCTTTACCCATAGCAGAGTCTTTCCCTGCATATTTCCACAGGTATTTTATCATGATTTTATGAAATGTAAAAAGCGGACATCACATTTATGTGACGCCCGCCTGAAATTTCCTTTTCTGTTTTGCAAATGAATTGCCCGCGGCAATTTCATTTGCAATATTGATTTACGGTATCAGGCTTGCCCTAATCCCGCCATATCCTTCTTGCTTCTTATTCTTAGTAAGCCTTACCGAAGTAAACCATCTTCTTAGCAGGCTTTCCGCAATGTACGCATGTGCATGCAAGTTCTTCCTGCTCGAATGGCATACATCTTGTTGAGCAAGATGTTTCAGCCTTGATTTCTTCTTCACAAGCCCTGTCGCCACACCACATAGCCTTAATGAAACCTGGCTTATTGGCAGCTATGTCCTTGAACTCATCCCAAGTAGTTGCTGTATGAGTCTGCTTGTCACGAAGAGCCTTAGCTGTTTCGAACATATTTGTCTGGATTTCATCCATGAGCTTTGTCATGTAGTCTTCCAGTTCATCAAGATTTACCTGAACCTTCTCGCCTGTATCACGACGTACAACTACGCACTGGTTGTTCTCGATATCACGTGGTCCGATTTCAACCCGTGCAGGAACGCCACGCATTTCGCACTCAGCGAACTTGAAACCTGGTGACTTATCGCTGTCATCAAGACGAGCACGGAGGCCAGCGTTAACAAGTCTGTCGCACAGTTCATTTGCCTTATCCAGAACGCCATCCTTCTTCTGCTGAATTGGGATGATTGTTACCTGAGTTGGAGCAACTCTTGGTGGAAGCTTAAGACCGTTGTCATCTCCATGAACCATGATGAGGGCACCGATGAGACGTGTTGTTACGCCCCAAGATGTCTGATGAACATACTGAAGCTTGTTGTTCTTATCTGTAAACTGAACGCCGAAAGCCTTTGCGAATCCATCACCGAAGTTGTGTGATGTACCAGCCTGAAGGGCCTTACCATCATGCATAAGAGATTCAACTGTGTATGTAGCTACAGCACCAGCGAACTTTTCTTTCTCTGTCTTCTGTCCCTTAATAACTGGGATTGCAAGGAAGTCTTCCATGAAGTCAGCATATACATTCAGCATCTGCTTTGTGCGTTTCTCAGCATCTTCAGCAGTTGCATGAGCTGTATGTCCTTCCTGCCAGAGGAATTCACGAGTTCTCAGGAATGGACGAGTTTCCTTTTCCCATCTGACTACTGAACACCACTGATTGTAAACCTTTGGAAGGTCACGGTATGACTCAATATCTCTCTTATAAAAATCACAGAATAAAGTCTCAGATGTAGGACGTACGCACATCTTCTCAGGAAGATCTGAAAGACCACCCTTTGTTACCCAAGCAACTTCAGGTGCGAAACCTTCAACGTGATCCTTCTCCATGTCGAGAAGTGACTCTGGAATCATACAAGGAAGGTATACGTTCTGTACGCCTGTAGCCTTGAATCTCTTATCCAGCTCGTTACGAATGTTCTCCCAAATAGCAAAACCTGCTGGCTTAAGAACCATGAAGCCCTTAACGCTTGTGTAACCTGTCAGGTCTGCCTTCAGAACAACGTCTGTGTACCATTGTGCGAAGTCTTCTTCCATAGAAGTAATCGCTTCGACTTTCTTCTTTCCATCTGCCATAATCATTTCCTTTCTGCACTCTGCTCACCATCGGCAGCGCATTTAAACTTATTTTTACCTCAGAGCTGGCACCCTTTCGGCATGTTCTTACCTGTCACGAATCTGTCACGAATCTGTCATGCATCTCCACTACAGGCCTGCCAAATGAGATGCCCACCCATCCATTCTGGATACGCCTTTCATTTAGCATCTTTATTTATAGCACAAATAATTATAAAAACAACCTATAATCCCATTTGCAAATGGGATGACCACAAATAAAAAGCAGCCAGCAAAAAAGTGCGAGCTGCTGAATTACCATTTCCTATTCTGCAAATCAGATGCAATTAGAAGTCCATCTGATCAATCATCTCAAAGGCCTGTCCTTCTGGTTCTCTATGCAGAGTAACCAGTTCCCCTGTTACCGGATGTTCAAATTCCATACGTGTGGAATAGAGACCAACGCTTGTGAAGCGAGGTGCATTCTGTCCGGCACCCTTACCTCCTTTTCCATTCTGTCCCTTACCAAATTTACTCTTACCGTATTTGGCATTCTTTCCTGCAGCAGCATTCTTTCCGCCTTTTCCATTCTGGCCTTGTCCGTTCTTTCCGCCGGCATTTCCTGCATTCTGGAACTTAGGATTGTACTTAGTATCTCCCCAAAGAGGTAATTTGTGGTAAGCCATCTGGCATCTGATCTGATGATGACGTCCTGTCAGCAGGTGAATCAGCACAAGAGCCATAGGCCCCTCATCCATATCCAGTTCATCCAGAACTTCATACTCTAAGACCGCCTTCTTGGCTCCCTTGGTACCTGCAGGCACAATCTTAGAAGTATTGGTTTTCTTATCAACCAGGATGTAGTCCTCGAACTCCCCTTCAAAATCCTCGAAAGTTCCTGTGACAACAGCCTGATAATACTTATCAATATCACGGTCCTGAATCATGTCAGAAAGCTCCGCTGCAATCTTCTCATCCTTAGCAAAAAGTACAATACCACCAACCGGTCTGTCCAGACGATTGATGACCGCAAGGTATGGCTCCTCAATTTCTTCACCGATGCCTGATTGCTCTGTCGCATCAACATTTCTTCTCGATGCCATATCCTTCTGCTTCTGGTCAAAAAGATAATTCTGCACAGCTGTGTAAAGATCCTCGCCCGCTCCTCTGTCCTGCTGGGAAGACACGCCCGCTGGCTTTACCACAGCAATCATATATTCGTCTTCAAAAATAATATCTAATCTCATATAATTCCTCTCTTATGTTCCTTTAATTATTACTAATACGTTTCCTATAATTCCTTTGATCAACATGCAAATAATAAATACTAGTTTGATTATAATGGATTCCTCTTGATTCGTATACCTAGGCAGTTTCCCTGCACGGAATTTTTCTTTCACCCGTTCCACTTCTCAAAACCTCTCAGTTCGCCGACTTTCCCTGCACGGAATTTT
>OMVA01000034.1 GCA_900314445.1 uncultured Lachnospiraceae bacterium
AAATTCTTAACCTCTTTATTTATTTGATTCTTCTTGGCCGTATTGACCATAGAAAGAAAGAGAAAATAGATTACCAAGATAGTTACTGCCATAAAAATAACGGCAGCAATAAGCGCTGACCTGGATTTTGCATGATTCAAATTTTTATCTGAATTTTTATCCATGATAGAGTCCCCAGAAACAATTCTAAAACAAACCCTGCAAATGAACCGTGCAGAGATACGCCAAGTCCATTTGCAGGATGCATGAATTTATTACTTCAAATACTTAACTTCTACTGTTTCAATAGCCTTATCGATAAGTGGTTCAATGATACCAACCAGCTTCTTCTCGTGCTTTTCAATGGTCTCAAGCTTTGGCTTTGTAACAGGATGCTTATCTACGAATATTGTACAGCAGTCTTCGTAAGGCTCGATGGAAGTCTCATAAGTACCAATCTTCTCTGAATAGTTAACAATTTCCTGCTTATCCATACCAATTACCGGACGGAATACAGGGATATCAACTGCGTTATCAATAACAGAAAGGGAAGCCATTGTCTGAGAAGAAACCTGACCGATGGACTCACCAGTTACAAGGGATTGTGCCCCTTCCTGCTCAGCAATTCTTTCCGCAATCTTAAACATAATACGCTTCATGATGATTGTAAGCTCATCGTGAGGGCAATTGTCATAGATAGCAAGCTGGATATCTGTGAAGTTAACAACGAAAAGCTTCATTGGTCCTGAGTACTGAGAAACGATGGTTCCAAGCTTCTCAACCTTCTCTAAGGCACGAAGAGATGTGTAAGGAGGTGAATTGTAGTATACACCTGACATTTCAACGCCACGCTTGCCAATCATGTATGTAGCAACCGGGCTGTCGATACCACCAGAAAGTAAAGAAAGAGCCTTTCCGTTTGTTCCAACTGGAAGTCCGCCAGGACCTGGAATAATCTTGGAATAGATATAAGCACGGTCTCTGATTTCTACATCCAGCATAACACTTGGAGCATGTACATCCACGTGAAGGCCTTCTGCTTCATGAGCCACTAAAAGCTCATGTCCAAGTTCCATATCCATCTGCATGGAATTGATAGGGAATGCCTTATTATTTCTTCTGGTACGAACCTTAAATGAGAAATTAAACTCATCATACCAGTTCTCGAAGTGATCCAGAACAGCCTTCTTAATGGAATCATATTTCAGATCCTCAGAAACTGTAACCGGGCAAAGACCAGAAATACCAAAAATCTTAGTCATTCTGGACAGAGCCTCATCATAGTCATAATCTGACAGAGCTTCCACATAGATACGACCAAAGTCACGTCTTACAGAAAACTCTCCCAGTGGCTTCAAACGAAGGCGAAGGCGCTTACAAAGCTGCTCTTCGAATACATAGCGGTTCTTACCCTTGGTACCGATTTCCGCATACTTTACTAAAAACATTTTTACCTGATTCATAATATACCTCAATATAATGTATTCTCATGCAAATGAACTGCCCATAGATTCATGAAATCTACGCCAAATACATTTGCCAGGATTATCCACGAACATAATGCCGAAGCATAGGAAGAATTCTGTTAATTACAGCAACCACTTCATCTACTTCTTCCATGGTATTGTCTTCTCCAAAGGAGAATCTAAGAGTAGACTCAATCTTCGGCTCGTCCAGACCGATGGAAGTAAGTACTGCGCTCTCACGCTTTTTATTGGATGAGCAGGCAGAACCAGAAGAAACAAAGATTCCTTCATTCTCCAGAGTATGAAGCATTACTTCTGCTCTTACACCCACAAAGGAAATGCTGGCGATGTGAGGCGCTTCATGAGAATTGCTAAATACTTCAGGAAGTTTTGTCAGTTCTTCCACAAGATGCTGCTTTAAGGCAGACACCTTAGTCATCTTTTCATCGAAATTTGTAAAGGTAAGTTCAATTGCCTTACCAAGACCTGCAATACCAGGCACATTTTCTGTACCAGAACGCATACCCTTCTGCTGTCCGCCACCATATATGATTGGACGGATTAAAAGCCCCTTCTTAACATAGAGGAAGCCACTGCCCTTTGGGCCATGAATCTTGTGGCCACTGACAGAAATAAGATCAGCTCCCATAGTTTTTGGAATTACAGGAATCTTACCAAAGGACTGAATGCAGTCCACATGGAAGTAAATATCCTTATTCTTTTCTTTAATCAATTTTGCAATTTCCGCAATTGGCTGAACAGAACCAATTTCATTATTTACATGCATGCAGGAAGCAAGAATAGTATCTTCTCTCACAGCAGCCGCGAATTCTTCCGGGTTTACATGACCGGATGCATCTGTTCCAACATAAGTCACTTCATAGCCCTCATTCTGAAGAAAGGCCATAACAGAAAGTACGGAAGCATGTTCAATTGAGGAAACAACAATGTGTTTACCGTGTCTGCGACGGGCAAGTACAGAACCAATGATTGCCATATTATTGGATTCTGTTCCACCAGATGTAAAAATTATTTCTTCTGGCAGGCACTTAAGGTGTTTTGCAACAATTTTCGCTGCATCTCTTACATAATGTTCTGCATCCAGGCCCTTATTATGGAGGGATGATGGATTTCCATAGTCCTCCAGCATTACCTTTGTTACTGTTTCTACTACTTCCGGATAAGCTCTGGTTGTAGCAGAGTTATCAAAATAAATTTCTCTCATGATTATTAGTCTCTTTCCATTAAGTAGCCAAGAATAGAAAGTACTGTCATTCCGGCAGTTTCTGTTCTTAGAATTCTATGTCCCAGGGTAACGATTTTTGCACCGGCATCCTCTGCCAGTTTTACTTCACTTTCTGCAAAACCGCCCTCCGGTCCAATAAAGATTGCGATAGAATCTGTCTTTACAGCCTGATCAAATATTTCCCTAGTATAAGAAATGCCCTTGGCGCTTTCATAAGGAAGAAGCAGGCTGGCACTTGCATTTTCTTTATTCTTACCAAGACCTTGTGCTTCCTGAACTGCCTCCTTAAAGGTCAAAAACCCCCCAATTTCAGGGATAAATCCACGACCACTTTGTTTCGCAGCAGATTCCGCTACCCCCTGATAACGACTAACCTTTTTCTTTTGCTTGGCAGCATCCAGTTTTACAACAGATCTTTCCATCATAACAGGTACAACCCTGGCAACACCAAGTTCCACAGTCTTCTGTATGATCCATTCCATTTTGTCAGATTTAGGCATGCCCTGATAAAGGGTAATCTTCGCAGAAAGCTCTGCAGCGTTCTCTTCAATATCCACAATATCAGCATTTACAAAATCATCATTTACTTCCGTAATAGAGCAAATGTAATTTTTCTGATCAGAGCCCACTACCATAATCTGTTCTCCATTTCTAAGACGAAGAACATTTTTGATATGATTCACATCCTGGCCCACAATGGTAATGCTCTTATCTGCAGACGTGACATTTTCTACATAAAATTTATTCATACAAATCTCTCTAATTTTCTAAATTTGAAAATAAAATGCTTATTTTGCAACGATAGAAACCCAGTCATTCATCTGAATTACATCCACAATTTCAAAGCCATTTTCGAGAAGAGCATTCTTTACTCTGTCTGCCTTGCCTGTACTAATACCAGATGTGATGAAAAGTCCATTTTCCTTCATAAAAGGACGAACCTTGGCAGAAAGATGAACAATGACTTCCGCTAAAATATTAGCCACCACAATATCATACTTCTTCTGAGGCAGAGGAGTTCCTACTGTTTCAATTTCACTACCGTCCTCTCCGCGATTCAGAACAAGATCCTTTGTATAATCATCTGGAGAAAGGGGACGAATAGAACCGCCATCACCAGTTCCTGCATCTGTAATGTAGTTACGATCCAATAGATTACCGCAGGTAAAACCAATACGATCTGCGTCAAATCCATTTACCGCAGCATTTTCATAAGAAGACTTTACTGCCTGTGGATCAATATCCATTCCATGTACATAACCTGCGCCAAGTCTTACTGCAGTAAAAGCAAGAATACCGGAACCACAACCAACATCAAAGAGGCTGTCTCCTGGCTTTAAATACTTACGAATCTGTCCGATACAAAGCTTTGTTGTTTCATGGGTACCGGTACCAAAGGACATAACAGATTCAATCTTAATAACATGATCATCTGGTTTTTTATCCGCAAGTTCTTCCCAGGTTGGTTCAATTACAATATCATCATAGAGTCTAAATGGTTTGAAATACTCCTTATAAGCATCAGCCCATGTAGAATCGTCCGTTGTATCTGTGATTGTGACAATTCCAGTACCAGAAGGTAAGAACTCAGCTAATCTTTCAATTTCTGCCTTCACATCGATTGTCAGGGTCTCAATATTGAAATCTGGCTGTAAGAAACAGGATACATAAGCCTTACCATCATCTTCTTCCGGCATTAAAGGTACATCAACATACATAGCCTTTAAGTCATCTGCTGAAAGTGGTGCCTTATCTTCAACTAAAACACCCTCTGCTCCCTTTTCGTTCAGGAATTCAGCAACTAAATCTTCACACTCTTCCGTTGTTTCAACAGTAAATTTTTTCCAAATCATTTAGAATCCTCGAATCTTAAATTAACTGTAAATCCAGCTCACTATGCATATTCACAAGTTTCGAAAAATAGTCCAAAGAGGCATAGTAAGACATAATAATTCAAGATATTCTAACATATTTAGCCCAGTGTTTCTACACAATAAAAAGTGCTTCTCAGAAAATACTGAGAAGCACTAAATTTGCACTATATTCAGAAATGAATTATCTCTTTCTGAAGCCCTTCTTCTTGTGATCACCAAATGTGAATCCACCAGCTGAATCTGTTGATGAGCGCGCCTTAACCTGAGGTGCTGATGCATCCTCATACTGGCTCAGAATTGACTTCTGCTCGTCTGTCAGATTTTCAGGAACCTGTACAACAAGTGTTACGTAGTGGTCACCACGAACATTCTTGTTACGAAGAGTTGGAACACCCTTACCTCGAAGCTTAACCTTTGTGTTTGTCTGTGTACCAGGTGCAATTTCATAGTTGTAAGGACCATCAATTGTGTTGATGGTTACCTTACCACCAAGAGCTGCCTGTGTAAATGAGATTGGCTCTGAAGAATACAGATCATATCCCTGACGCTGGAATGTTGGATGCTTGTCAACAAGAACTGTAACAAGCAGATCACCACGACCACCGCCGTTTGTTCCAGGTTCACCCATCTCACGAAGACGGATAGACTGTCCATTATCGATACCTGCAGGTACCTTAATCTGAATCTTCTTCTTACTCTTAACATAACCAGAACCAGCACAGTTAGAACACTTATATCGAATGATCTTACCTGAACCAGAACATTCTGGACATGCCTGAATAGAACGAGTCATTCCGAAGAGTGACTGCTGCGTATAAACAACCTGTCCCTTACCATCACACTTAGAACATCTTTCAGCCGGATGACCAGGCTGAGCTCCTGTTGCATGACATACTGGACATTCGTCCTTTAATGGAAGTTCGATTTCAGTCTGAGTACCGAAAACAGCCTCCTCAAAAGTAACACGAACCGTGGTGCGGATATCCGCACCCTTCATTGGTCCATTTGACTGTCTTGAAGATGAGCCACCTCCGAACATATCGCCGAAAATGTCACCGAAAATATCACCCATATCGGCAAAGTTGAAGTCACCAAAGCCTTCACCACCTGCATTTGGATCAAATGCAGCATGTCCGAACTGATCATACTTTCTTCTCTTATCTGGATCACTAAGGACCGCATAGGCTTCATTTACATCTTTGAACTTCTGCTCTGCTACTTTGTCACCAGGATTCTGATCTGGATGATACTTCTTTGCAAGCACACGGAAAGCTTTCTTCAGTTCCGCATCACTGGCATCCCTGCTTACGCCGAGGACATCATAATAGTCTTTCTTTCCTTCTGCCATAATGTGTCACCTATTCTTTATGAATTAAACTTCCTTGAAGTCGCCGTCTACTACATCACCATCATCACCAAAGTTTGGTGTACCAGCGCCTGTTCCAGCGTTAGCACCAGGACCGCTCTGCTCATAAAGCTTTGAGAAGAGGTTCTGAGCTGATGTCATAAGTGTTTCTCTACCAGCCTTAAGCTTTTCTACATCGTAGTCTGTAAGGTTGTCAATATCTGTTCCTTCGATGATATCCTTAAGAGCCTTAAGGTCATCTTCAACCTTCTTCTTATCAGCATCTGGAAGCTTGTCGCCAACTTCGTTCAGTGCCTTTTCTGTCTGGAATACAAGAGCGTCAGCGTCGTTACGAGCTTCAACGCCCTCCTTACGCTTCTTATCAGCTTCTTCGTAAGCCTTAGCGTCCTTTACAGCCTTATCAATATCATCATCACTCATTGTTGTTCCTGATGTGATTGTGATGTGTTGCTCACGACCTGTACCAAGATCCTTAGCTGAAACGTTAACAATACCATTTGCATCGATATCGAAGGATACTTCGATCTGTGGAACACCACGACGAGCTGGAGCAATACCATCAAGTCTGAATCTTCCGAGTGACTTGTTATCCTTAGCGAATTCACGTTCACCCTGAACGATGTTGATATCTACAGCGTCCTGATTATCCTGAGCTGTTGAGAAGATCTGGCTCTTATGTGTAGGAATTGTTGTATTTCTTTCGATCAGGTGTGTAGCAATACCACCCATTGTTTCAATTGAAAGTGTAAGTGGAGTTACATCCAGAAGAAGAACATCACCGGCACCAGCATCACCAGCAAGCTTACCACCCTGGATACATGCACCGATAGCTACACATTCATCAGGATTGATACCCTTGAATGGCTCTTTTCCTGTAAGAGACTTAACAAGAGCCTGAACAGCAGGAACACGAGTAGAACCACCAACAAGGAGAACCTTATCGATTTCGTCCTGTGTAAGACCAGCATCTTCAAGAGCCTTCTGTACTGGGATTCTTGTTCTTTCAACAAGTTCACTAGTCAGTTCATCGAACTTGGCACGTGTCAAATCCATATCAAAGTGCTTAGGACCATCTTCTGTTGCAGCGATGAAAGGAAGGTTGATATTTGTTGTTGTCTGAGAAGAAAGTTCCTTTTTAGCCTTTTCTGCAGCTTCCTTAATTCTCTGCATAGCCATCTTATCGTTTGAAAGGTCAATGCCTTCCTTCTTCTTGAAATCATCAAGCATGTACTGTGTAATAGCGTTATCGAAGTCATCACCACCAAGGTGTGTATCACCGTTTGTAGCAAGTACTTCAATGACACCGTCACCGATTTCAATGATAGATACATCGAATGTACCACCACCTAAGTCGTATACCATGATCTTCTGTTCTTTTTCATTATCAAGACCATATGAAAGAGCTGCAGCTGTTGGCTCGTTGATGATACGCTTTACTTCAAGACCAGCAATCTTACCAGCATTCTTTGTAGCCTGACGCTCTGAGTCTGTGAAGTATGCAGGAACAGTGATGACTGCTTCTGAAACTGTCTCACCAAGATACGCTTCTGCATCAGCCTTAAGCTTCTGAAGTATCATAGCTGAGATTTCTTCTGGAGAATACTGCTTGTCATCAATAGAAACCTTATAATCAGTACCCATATGTCTCTTAATAGAAGAAATAGTCTTGTCTGCATTTGTAACAGCCTGACGCTTAGCAGGATCACCGACTACTCTTTCACCAGACTTCAGGAAACCAACAACAGATGGTGTTGTTCTAGCGCCTTCTGAGTTAGTAATAACGACTGGCTTACCACCTTCCATTACGGCTACACATGAGTTTGTTGTACCTAAGTCAATACCAATAATCTTACCCATTTTTCAAATCCTCCATATAGATTTAAATTGTTTACAAAAATTATAATTATCAGCAAATGTATTTGCTGTAATTTACCTTTAACCAAATTGCTCCCAACAATCACTAGTTGGCAACCTTTACCATAGCATGTCTGAGAACGGTATCCTTATACATATAGCCCTTCTGCATTTCTTCAACGACTACATTTTCACCATACTTCTCATCTTCAACATGCATTACAGCATTGTGGAAGTTTGGATCAAATTCCTGTCCTTCACAATTCATTGGAGTAGCTCCAAGTTTTGCAAGTTCTTCCATAAGCTGACGATAAATCTTTTCAATGCCTTCAGAGAAGCCATTCTTTTCATCATCCTTCAAGGTAGCCAAAGCTCTTTCAAAGTTATCAACTACCGGAAGAAGTTTTTCCAGTGCATCCTTTGCACCCATATCGAACATGGCTGCATTTTCTTTTGCAGCACGAGTTCTGGCATTATCAAACTCTGCAAGAAGTCTTGTATATTTATCCTTGTTTGCTTCAGCAAGTTCCTGAGCTGCTTCCAATTCAGCCTGTAACTTCTTGCTTCCCTTACGGTCTTTCTTTGGAACCGGCTTTGGTCTAGCTGAAACAACAGCCTTTAAATCATCCGGATCAACCTCAGTTGTTTCACCAACTGTTACATTTGTGCCTTCCTGCACTTCTTCGTTCTCTGTAGCAAGAACCTTTTCAGCAGGAGCTGCATTGGCTTCCTTCGCATCCTTTTCAGATTTCAGACTGTGAAGTTTTTCGTCCATTGACTTAGCCAAATCATTCACCTCATTTCAAATTTATTGTTTCTTAAAAATCTGATCAAGTTCATTTGTCAGATCCTTAAGTGTTTTTACGACCTTTTTATAATCCATTCGTTTTGGGCCAATAATACCAATGGTACCCTTTGCACCCTCTGGAAGTTCATAGGTTGAAGTAACGATGGAATAATCTTTCATGTTCTGTACTGGTGCTTCATCACCAATATAGATATGAATTTTATCTTCATCGTCTAGATTTGTTTTCAGGGTTTCATCCGCAAGTTCTGCCAAATCCGTCTTATCTTCAAAGTTCTCAAGGAACTTCGTAGCCTGTGTCATATCTGCAATGCCATCATAGTTTAGAATATTGGAAGCACCACTTGTATAAATGGTTCTTTCCTCTGCCTCATGCACTGCTTCAACAATTCCCTCGAAAATCTTTTCAAGGATATCTGCATATTCACCTTCACCTGCCTGTTTCTTCATGGTCTGCATCAATTCAATATTGATCTGTTCCACAGAAATTCCCTGCAGGAATGTATTTAATAGAAGGTTGAATTTCAGAACTTCTTCATTATTTAGTGGTCTGTCCACATGTATGAGTTTGTTTTTCGCTACATTGTCACCAACCACGATTACTGCAACCAGCTGATCCTGATCTACCTGAGACAACTGAATAAATTTAACTTTCTTGTTCTCCAGCTGTGGACTTGTAACCATGGTGGCATACTTTGTATTGTATGCAAGAACCTTTGCTACCTGCATCAGCAAACTCTCCAGCTTATCAACTCGCTGTAGAAGAACGCCCTGTTGTTTTTCAGAATCGCTTTTTTCCTTCATCATGGTATCAACATAAAATCGATAACCCTTATCTGTAGGAATTCTACCAGCTGATGTATGTGGCTGTACGATGTAGCCAAGTTCTTCCAGGTCTGCCATTTCATTTCGAATGGTTGCTGAGGATAAACTTAAATCCGGCAACTTGGAAATGGTTCGGCTTCCAACCGGTTCTCCTGTCTCTAAGTAATTCGCAATGATTGCTGTGAGAATCGTTTTCTTACGATCATCTAAATTCTCGTAGATTTCTTCCTGAGCCATATCCTCACGCTCCTAATCACTCATGCAATTTTTGCTCCTATTAGCACTCAACATTTCTGAGTGCTAACCACTGTCTTTAATATACGCTTATGCAAAATTTATGTCAAGCAAATTTATGTAAAAAAAACATAATTTTTGTGATGAAAATATGAATAAAAAGCCGCGAATTCATCAGGTTTTCCACCCAATCAACTCGCGGTCTTATCTATGTCTTTCAAGGCTTTATTCATATTAGCAAAACTATTTGCAAATGATATGCGCAGTCCATTTGCATAAAGGCGATAGTAATTTTCTTTACTGGTCCAATAGGAAGTCTGCCAGAATATAATTGCTTACATCAATTCCCTTATCCGTAAGCCAGACTCTGGCGTCATTATACTCAAGGAAGCCCTGGTCAGAATATTTATTAATGACAGGACCAAAGACAGAAAACATATCTTTTCCAAATCGACTGCGGAAATCTGCTCGGCTTACCCCCTTAATCAGGCGAAGGCCCAGGAACATAAATTCCTCCATACGATTATTCACATACATAACCGTTATGTCTGTACGAAGCTGCTTGGCTGCAGCCTCATAAAGAAGCTCCGGGCTGGTACCATTGCTGATTTCATCTCCAGCTTCCGTTAAGACCTGCATGTATTCTTCCACATCACGGATATTGGTAAAACGCTCTCCCTTAAATAAAGAAGCTGCACTGATTCCCAGACCAATATACTCTCCGCCTGTCCAGTAGACATGATTATGTCTGCTTTCATATCCCGGCTTTGCGTAGTTTGAGAATTCATATCTTTCATAACCAGAAGCTGAAAGAACCCTCTTCGTCATAGCATACATTTCCCGATCAATGCTCTCATCTGGAATCTCTGACAGGAGTTCTGCATTGTTAGCAAGGGGCGTTCCCTCTTCCACCTGTAAAGAATAGGAAGAAATATGCTCCGGATTCAGTTCCGTCACCCGTGTCAGGGTATCCACATAGGAATGAATCGACTGGCCTGGAATACCAGACATAAGATCTACGCTGATATTTTCAAAGCCTGCCCGCCGAGCATCTTGGAAGCATTTCTCAAAACCTTCAAAATCATGAATTCTTCCCAGCTTTTTTAATAGTTCATCATCTGCAGTCTGCATACCAATGGAAAGTCGATTAATGCCAAACTCCCGGTATTGTAAAAGGTCAGCATATTTTAAAGTTCCAGGATTTGCCTCAATCGTAATTTCTGCAAATCGATCCACCTCAAAAGTATCCCGAATCGTTTCCAGCATACTCTCAATCAAAGACTCATCAATCAAACTTGGTGTACCACCACCAAAATAAATGGTTTTCACAAGATATCTGCTGGCAAAAGGCTTATAAAGACGAATCTCATTATTGATTGCTGAAACATAACGCACCTGATCCGAAATGGAACGTCCAGCAAAGGACAAGAAATCACAGTATACGCACTTATGAAGGCAAAAAGGTATATGTATGTATATACTTAAGTCCTTTTTCATAACTCTCCCCACACATGAATCTGGCAAATGAGATGCAGGCCGCTTCCCATCTTTGTCAGAATTAATTTTTGAGGCCAATCCCATTTGCAGGATTAGTCTTCATCATCCAGTTTAAGTACAGCAAGGAATGCGCTCTGAGGTACTTCAACAGAACCAATTTCACGCATCTTCTTCTTACCTTCCTTCTGCTTTTCAAGCAGCTTTCTCTTACGAGAAATATCACCACCGTAGCACTTGGCAAGTACGTCCTTACGAAGAGCCTTAACCGTTTCACGGGCGATGACCTTGCCACCAATGGCAGCCTGAATAGGCACTTCAAAGAGGTGTCTTGGAATTTCCTTTTTCAGCTTTTCACACATACGACGTCCACGGTCATAGGCAGAATCAGCAAATACAATGAAGGAAAGCGCATCAACTGACTCTCTATTAATCAGAATATCCAGCTTAACAAGCTTAGAACGTTCGTAACCCTTAAGCTCATAATCAAAGGATGCATAGCCACGTGAACGCGACTTCAGAGCATCAAAGAAATCGTAGATAATTTCATTTAAAGGCATGTCATATTTGAGAATCACACGGTTTTCTTCCATATATTCCATGGATTTATAGACACCACGTCTTTCCTGGCAAAGCTTCATAATGGCACCGGTGAATTCAGAAGTAACCATGATTTCTGCCTCTACCACAGGCTCTTCCATATATTCAATTTCAGATGGATCAGGCAGGTTTGATGGATTTGTCAGATCAAAGCATGTGCCATCTGTCTTATGTACTTTATATACAACGCCAGGCGCTGTTGTGATGATATCCAGACCGAATTCGCGCTCCAGACGCTCTTCGATAACTTCCAGGTGAAGAAGGCCAAGGAAACCACAACGGAAACCAAAGCCCAGAGCCTGGGAAGTTTCAGGTTCATAAGAAAGAGCTGCATCATTCAGTTGAAGTTTTTCCAGAGAATCCTTCAGATTCTGGTAATGTGCACCATCTGCTGGGTATATGCCACAGTAAACCATCGGCTTCGCTTCCTTATAACCAGGAAGAGCCTCAGAACATGGATTCTCAGCGTCAGTTACCGTATCGCCGACCTTTGTCTCACGAACATCCTTGAGGGACGCTGTGATGTAGCCAACCATACCTGCAGAAATCTCATCGCAAGGAATGAACTGGCCAGCGCCGAAGAAACCAACCTCAACAACATCAACCTCGGTTCCAGTCTGGAACATCTTGATGCGGGAACCCTTGCGGATATTTCCGTCAAATACACGGACGAAAATGATAACGCCCTTATATGAATCATAGATAGAATCGAAAATCAGAGCCTTGAAAGGAGCTTCTGGATCACCTGTTGGAGCAGGTACATCCGTAACAATCTTTTCCAGAACGTCCTCGATGTTAATACCATTTTTCGCAGAAATCAGAGGTGCATCCTCAGCAGGAATGCCGATTACATCCTCAACTTCCTTCTTAACACGGTCAGGATCTGCAGATGGTAAATCAATCTTATTAATAACCGGGAAAACTTCCAGATTGTGATCGATGGCCAGATAACAGTTGGCCAAAGTCTGAGCTTCCACACCCTGGGAGGCATCCACAATCAGAATTGCACCCTCGCAACAAGCAAGAGATCTGGAAACCTCGTAATTAAAATCCACGTGACCAGGAGTATCGATGAGGTTGAAAATATACTCCTCACCATCCTTGGCATTATAAATAATACGTACCGCCTGAGATTTGATTGTGATACCACGTTCACGCTCGATATCCATGTTATCCAGAACCTGCGCCTTCATTTCACGCTCCGTGAGTGTGCCCGTCTTCTCGATAATACGGTCTGCCAGCGTAGACTTACCGTGGTCAATGTGCGCTACGATACAAAAATTTCTAATTTTACTTTGATCTAAATGAGACATGTAATCTTCCATTCTATATATATTTCTAATAAAGGTCCGGCAAATGAGATGCGCTTTTTACATGCAAAAAAATTCGCGCAAAAGCCCTTTGCTCGAAATAACCACTCAAATCATAACATAAAGTAATAAAATAGGCATTATTTTAATTCTGTGTACATGAAATTGCTTACGCAGAAACAAAAACCGCTATTTACG
Source organism: uncultured Lachnospiraceae bacterium (assembly GCA_900314445.1). Taxonomy (GTDB): domain Bacteria; phylum Bacillota; class Clostridia; order Lachnospirales; family Lachnospiraceae; genus Eubacterium_Q. Next base: position 13,252 of record OMVA01000034.1, read on the forward strand.
CATATAAACAATATTAATTAACAAATTTCATGAGAGTCAAACAAAATCGTAAATGGTCCATCATTATGAATCTCACATTTCATATCCGCACCGAAAGAACCAGTCTGCACACGAGCTGAATTATTCAGTTCATCTACAGGTGATGCATCATTCAGTACCTCTCTGCACTTTGCAACCACATACTCGTACATTTCGTTAGCAAAATCAGGTGCACCGGCATTGATGAATGATGGGCGGTTGCCATGTTTGCAGTCTGCATAAAGCGTAAACTGTGAAATCAGGAGAAGCTGTCCCTGAATTGTTTCAAAGCTGGATTCTGTCTTCTTTACAATGCTATTAATATCTTTATTGGTCTTGCCATCTTCGTCTTCGAAGATGCGAAGTTTGCAAAGCTTTGCAACCATCTTATCGGCAATTTCCTTTGTGTCATCATTTTCGATACCGACCAAAGTGAAAAAGCCGTCGTTAATTTTTCCAATTGTCTGGCCATCCACAACAACTGTTGCAGAGGTTACTCTTTGAATTACGAATTTCATATCAGTTTCCTTACTAATCAATTTGATCAGAAGCTTTCAAATAAGCTTCATAACCACCCACATTATACAATAATAATACAATAATAATAGCAGCATAACTACAAGGTTACGCTGCTACTATAAACTTTATTATAATGCTTCTGAAGCTACAACAACTTCAAAGAAATCTGGCTGATCAGAGACAAATTCAACTATATCCGAGGATGTTGCTTACCATATTCCTTACTAGACAAATGTATAGGTTTATATTTATTTTTCAAATTTCTCTTCCTCTCTTATAAAAGGAAGCCCTCTCAGCAATTAAGTAAATTCTATATAAATAATATGTGGATTTCAAGCAACCACAGGAATTTCTGACATTTCTATCTCTTTTCTTCTATAAATCGCAAGCAATTTTATGTTATAGTACATTTTGAAAATAATGTAATAAGGAAAATACTATGTCTAATACGAATAAGAATAAGGCTGAAATCAATTTTTCGAATCCTTCCAGCGCAGAAATTACAAATACCCAACTTCCAAGCACAAAATCACAGAACAAAACCCAATTGACTCATTCACTCCTTCTCCTGCTCACTGCTATCATCTGGGGTTCCAGTTTTGTAGCACAAAGTCAGGGCCTTGAGACAATCGGACCATTTGCATTTACAGTCCTCAGAATGCCTCTGGGTACGCTCATTCTGATTCCATTTATCATCTTCGAGTACTTCCATAATAAGAAGATTTTCAGGCAGCATAATGAAGGTACAGCGGCAAATGAACTGCACAAGCTTTATAAGCGTTCTGTCCTTTATGGAATTCCTTGTGGTGTAATCCTTGCAATCGCAGGAAACCTGCAGCAGCTGGGTATGCTTCATGCATCCGCTGGTAAGGCCGGCTTCGTAACAGCTTTCTACATCGTGCTGGTTCCTGTTATGGGAATCTTCCTGAAAAAGAAAACAAGTCTTCTCACATGGATTGCCGTAGCAATTGCCATGGTTGGACTTTACTTCCTTTGCATCGGCCGTGCAGGCATTGGTGGTATTGACCCATATGACTTCTTTATCCTGGGATGTGCCCTTGTATTCACATGTCACATCCACTATGTTGACCACTTCGGCAAGTATACGTCAGGACTTGTAATGTCAGCGACTCAGTTCCTTGTTGCCTGCATCGTCAGCATCCCATTCGTATTCCTGGTTGATCAGAACATCTTCCACATGTATTTCACTTGGGAAAACATTCAGCCTGGCGTGATTTCGATTCTCTATTCCGGTCTTATGTCCTGCGGCGTAGCTTACACTCTGCAGATTATTGGCCAGAAAGGCGTTAACCCAACCCTTGCATCTATCCTCATGTCGCTGGAGTCCGTTACATCCGTTATCGCCGGTTTCTTCATTCTTCATCAGAAGATGACTCCTGACCAGCTGATTGGTTGCCTTATCATGTTCGCAGCAGTTATCCTGGCGCAGATTCCAATGCCAGCTAAGAAGAATACATAAGCAGCAAATGAGATGCGTACAGGTACCACACTTCTTTAATTGCTTATCAAATAATTCATTTAATAAAACAGTCCGAAGTAAGATTTACTTACCTCGGGCTTTCTTTTTCCTATCTAGCAGCAATATTCTTCGTTGCCACAACCTGAACACCTGTTCCAGCAACGTCTTCAATCACCACATCGCCAATCTTTACAGGCGCTGCAATCACTGCAGAATCGATTTCCTTCATCACGTCGAAAATCATTCCCTTAGGGATTGGGTTTGCTGTCTTAACAGAAGTTCTTTCTGCCTGACCACCAGTCACTAAAACAGATGAAGTCACTGTTCTTACTGGGTTTACAACCTCTGTTCTTGCATACATATCTCCACGAGGACAAGAGTTACCTGTAACTGACAACACTTCCTGTCCTTCCATCTCAACCGTCAGCTGGCATCCCATCGGACAGTTGATACAAGTTAAATGTCTTGTTTCCATATTATCCTTCTTTCTCAAATGATATGCTCGCCCGCATCCTTCACAAGCTACACAATCAATATTCTTTGTAGAATCGTCAATTGCGTTTCAAACGTAATGAATGTGCGCCTCATCATTTGTACCAGCTGTATTTACTCAGCCTCAATCTTTACTGTAATTGTTTCAATATTTGCACGTTCATCAATCTGCTTCTTCTGCAGAATGACTTCTTCCATCTCACCAGGCGTGATGATCTGCTTTTTTCTATGAAGCACTCTTTCCTTATCGAAGTAAACACTGATATAAGAATCCTTGTAAACACCACCAACTCGGAAACGAACCTTAAGCAGGTCTTCCATTCTTTCAGGATCAATCTTACAAGGAACTGTGTAACGAACACCGTCAGTGGCAACAAGAGGAATCTCAATGCCAGAACCTTCGTTCAGTTTACCTGCAACGTAAGCCACTGCACTTGCGCCGGCCTTTCCAGCCTCTTCAGAAACAAAGTCAACCAGATCATGAACATGGAGAACATTACCGCAGGCAAATACGCCAGGGATATTAGTCTCCAGAGATTCATTAACAACAGGACCGCTGGTAACACGATTGATTTCAACACCAGCAGCTGATGAAAGCTCGTTCTCAGGAATGAGGCCACAACTAAGAAGTAAAGTATCACAGGTGTATCTCTCTTCTGTTCCTGGAATTGGGCGACGGTCAGGGCCAACCTCAGCGATCGTAACCGCCGTGATATGTTCCTTACCTTCAATATCCACAACAGTATGGGAAAGTTTCAGTGGAATTCCAAAGTCATCCAGACACTGCACGATGTTACGCTTAAGGCCGCCGGAATACGGCATCAGTTCCGCAACCACCTTAACCTTGGCGCCCTCCAGAGTCATACGACGAGCCATGATCAGACCAATATCGCCGGAACCCAGGATTACAACCTCACGACCAGGCATGTAGCCCTCGATGTTAACCAGTCTCTGTGCTGTACCAGCAGAGAAAATACCAGCAGGTCTGTAACCAGGAATATTCAGGGCACCACGAGGTCTCTCACGACAACCCATGGCAAGAATAACAGCGCCAGCCTGAATCTCGAAGAGACCATCCTCGCGGTTCATAGCTGTAACCACCTTATCCTCGGAAATATCCATGACCATTGTGTTCAGCTTATATTCAATGCCAAGTTCCAGCACCTGGTCAATAAAACGACCAGCATATTCAGGGCCAGTCAGTTCTTCCTTAAAAGTATGAAGACCAAATCCATTGTGGATGCACTGATTAAGGATACCGCCAAGTTCCGAGTCTCTCTCCAGAATCAGAATATTATCGCAGCCAGCCTTCTTCGCTGAAGCTGCCGCAGCAAGACCAGCAGGGCCGCCACCAACAATTACGATATCAACCTTTCTCATTTAGCGTCCCTCCTTTCCTGCAAATGAGTTGCCTTCAGAACTGCCAGCACCACCAGAACTATCAGCAACTGCCCCCTCATCTACTCTCTCTTCTGCAAGCATCTTTGTTCTTTCAATCACAATCTGGCTCTTACCACCAGACTTTGTAATAGATTCCAGAGGAAGTCCAAGTTCACGAGCCAGAATATCCATAACCTTAGGACTGCAGAAACCAGCCTGACATCTTCCCATGCCAGCACGAGTTCTACGCTTAACACCATCCAGAGAACGAGCACCCAGAGGTCTGTGAATTGCATCCAGAATTTCACCTTCTGTAACCGATTCACAACGGCAAATGATCTGTCCATAGGCTGGCTTTTCTTTAATCAGAGCCACATATTCTTCTTTGGATAAGGTCTTTGGATCCAGCACGTCTTTTCTAGTTGAAATCCAATTATCCTTCTCTTCCAGGCCCATCATGTCACGCATCATGTTACCAATATATTCACCAATGGCAGGCGCCGATGTAAGTCCAGGAGACTCAATACCTGCGCAGTCGATAAAGTGAGGAGCATCCTCCACTTCCCCTAAGATGAACTCATGTCCATCTTCATGGGCACGAAGTCCAGCAAATGATGTAATGACCTGACGAATTGGCAGGTTCTTCACATGCTGCTCAGCACCAGTAATCAGAGTATCGATGCCAACCTGAGTAGTTGCCGTTGCTTCCTTATCATCAATATCAATAGCTGTAGGACCAACAATAATATTTCCATGAACAGTCTTAGAAACAAGAATACCCTTACCATACCTGGTAGGTTGAGGGAAAATTGTTGAAGTGACAAAATCACCACAAGACTTGTCCAGCAGACAGTAATCGCCACGACGAGCTGTGATATGGATAGGCTTTGCAGATACCATATTGTGGAACTTGTCGGCAAACACACCAGCACAGTTAACCACGTAACGGCTCTTTATCTCGCCATTATTGGTGTGAATCTTCCAGATACCATCCTCAGAAGACGCATCCAGCGACTTTCCACAGTCTGGGCAGACTTTTTCCACTCTCTCAACTTCTGTATTGAAAAGGAAATCAACGCCATTGACATTGGCATTTTCAGCCATGGCAATATTCAGTTTAAATGGGCAAATGACACCAGCAGTTGGGGCATATAAAGCAGCCACCACATCGTCTGTCAGATTAGGCTCCTTAGCCAGCGCCTCATCATGATTCAGAATCTCTAAGCCCTTAACTCCATTCTCCTGTCCACGATTAAAAAGCTCCTGGAGACCATCCTTGGTATCCTCATGGATACAAACAACCATGGAACCATTTCGTGTAAATGGGATGTCCAGGTCTCGACATAAGTCGTCCATCATCTCATTACCACGAACATTCATCTTTGCCATCATAGAACCAGGCGTTGCGTCGTAACCCGCATGCACAATACCTGAATTCGCCTTCGAAGTTCCCGAACAAACATCCTCACCCTTCTCCAAAACGAGGACGTTTGCCTTGTAACGAGAAAGTTCTCTCGCTACCGCAGCACCGGTCACACCAGCGCCAATAATCACTACGTCATAAATCATTTGTAACACCCCAATTCCGGTCCAAACCAGACCTAAATTTTCCAAATTCCAAGCAAATGATATGCTCGAATTTCAATACCATCTATAACCATTAAACCGCGAAAATAGGCCTATTTCAAGGACTTTTTTTGCTTGCGAGTCTTCAAATTTTTGCTCAATTTTCATGTTTTTTCATCCGTGTTTTACATGTTGCTTTCAGTTTCCTAAACCTTCGTAAAACTGGCAGTTGAAAACGGAATTTTAATTTCAGTTTCCAGCAAACCAAACTAGTTTTTCATATTAAATACAAATTTTAAATATAAAAATTCAATTTCCAATATTGTCTCGACACCTTCAATCTACATGTATGTTATCGGACGTTATCATGTCATACATTTCAGATTTTGTGCATAAAAACAGCCACATAAATTTATCACTTATGTGGCTGCTTGCTCTTACTTATTCAATTTCTTTTTCTTATCTTTGAGAACTAATATTCCAGCAACTGCCAGGCACATAAGAGCGACTACCATAGCAAGTGGTGAGTTGTCTCCTGTCTTTGCTGTTGACTTAGCTTTTTCTATTGTCTTTGTCTCTGTTGTAGAACTTGTTTCTGTCTTTGTCTCTGTTGTAGAACTTGTTTCTGTCTTTGTTTCTGTCTTTGTTTCTGTTGTTGTCTCAGTAGTTGTTACTTCGGTTGTATCAGTTGTAGTTGTTTCTGTTGTTGTGATTTCAGTTGTTGCCTTAGTCTTCTTATCAACCATTGAAATCTTACCCACATAATTCTGATTTGCATCCATTGTCTCATCTACTGTGAACGCGACTGGATCTGCAATGTCATATCCATTAGGAGCTTTTGTTTCAACTAACTTATATGATTCACCACAGCTCAAGATTCCTTCAAGGACATGAGCAGTTCCATCTGATGTCCACTTATCGAGTACTCTGCCAGAGGCATCTCTGATTTCAAGTTCAGCACCCTTAAGAGGATTTCCGTCCTCATCAGTCTTAGTGAACTGATAGATAACAACCGGCTCATTCCAGGTGATTGCGCCTGTTACGGAATTTACTACTGCTGTTCCGTTAGAACCGTTTGCCTTCTTGAGAACTGGCTTTCCATCTGTACCTGCCTTGAACTCAACTGAAATTGGCTTGTCCGATACATAATAACCATCTGGTGCTACTTCTTCCTTGATTACATATTCTGTATCGAGGAGAACGCCCTTAAATGTAAGGACACCATTTTCATCTGTTGTTGCTTCTGCAATTTTGACAGCATCATCTGTTGTGATTTCTGCATCATCTGTTGAAGTAGTCAACTTTCTGTAGAGACCATATGTTGAATCAGGAAGTTTCTTGCTTGGATCCGCTTCATTAACCTTTACAAGAGAAATGTCTGTTCTTGTAATGTCATTTGTGATACTTGTTACTGACTCTCCTGCTTCGTTCTTGATTGTGCATCCGTCAGTTTCCACTTCTACTGTATAAGTATCTGTTGATAGTTTTGCATTAGAGCCATCAGCTACAGCCGTTTCCTTCAGTGTATATGAACCAAGTTCAAGGTCTGTGAAGCTTACCTTACCTGTTTCATCTGATGTTGCTGTAAAGGTATTACTTGTTCCATTCTGAGTCAGTGTGAACTCAGCGCCTGCGAAAGCCTTTGTTGCATCTGCTTTGTAAGCAGGATTGCTTGAGCAGGACTCATTAATGTAGATGTTCTTATCAAATGTAAGTGTCTTCTTAATGATAACAATAGGCTCATCGTAAAGAGTAATTGTCTTTGTGTCCGCAGCAAGGCTTGCTGTTTCTGCATTTGCACTTGAATCAAGAGTGATTGTGCCATACTTATCAATCGTGAACTTAACATCCGGTGCAAGTTTATATCCACCTGGCGCTTCTGTTTCCTGAAGTGTGTATGTTCCTACTGGAATACCTGTGATGTTCTTAGCCGTTGTTGTTGAATCCCACTTCAGTTCTGTATCACCGATCTTTACTACATTGTCGTCCTTATCAATAATCTGGAGCTTAGCACCTGCAAGAGGAGTTGGTGTTCCGGTGATTGCCTTTGCAATGTTCAGCTTTGTGAACTGATCTTTTACGAGAATCTTTCCGCCTTTCGTTGTTACGTTGCTTGATCCCTGGATTGATGTCTCTACTACCTTGCCATCCTTGATTTCGAATGTTGTTGTAGTGATGCAGGTGTATCCAGATGGAGCCGTATCTTCTACAAGTGTGTAAGTACCATCAACCAGCTTGAAGCTATCGTTACTTGTGATAGTTGTTGCATTCTGACCTGATGTCCAAGAGAATTTCTGTCCCTTTGGATTTGTCAGTGTAAGCTCTGCGCCTGGCAGTTCTTCAACGTTTGTGGCATCGCGCTTAGAGATTGTAAGTGTCTTTGGTGCGTTGCTTACTTCGAATGGAGCATTTGCTGTAACTACAGTGTCTCCAACTTTAACTTCACCCTTCTTGCTTACTGTTACTGTCCAGCTTGCTGAATCAGAGAGCTTATAGCCTTCTGGTGCTGTTGTTTCTGTAAGTGTATATTTACTTCCGTATGCAAGACCCGTAAATGTGAGCATTCCATTTGCATCTGTTCCTGCGTTCTTGTTGTAAACAGTTGCATCTGTTGCATCTATAAGATTGAACTTTGCGCCCTGAAGAGCCTTAGTTGAATCATTTGCATCAACTTTCTTTAAATTGAAGGAAGTTGTCTTTGCTCTATATGTATTGGTGAAATCAACTGTATTTTCACCTTCAACGGTGCCAATTGTAATTGTTGCTGTCTTACCATTGCCGCTAGCCGTTCCAACCTTATACATTGTTGAATAAAGATCATAGCCTTCGATATCAGTAGCAGTCTCAGTTACTGTATAAACCTTTCCTGGCTCTACCTTATCTGTTGTGAATGTGCAAACAGCATTCTTATAATCATCTGCAGTATAAGTATGAGAATCAACTAGATTTCCATCTTCATCCTTAACTTCGATTGTGATATTGTCAGCTGCTTCATTTACGTCTTTAAGACCCTTTACAGTCTTATTTACTGTAAGGCTTGCAACCTTCTTTTCATTATCGAAGTTCATTGTTGACTTATTGTATGTTAAGCCATCGCGCTGAATCTCACTTGAAACTGCGAGTGTTTCTCCATTTCCTCTGTTAACTGTAACTTTGATCAGGTACTTTGCTGCATCTTTCTTATAAAGAGAAAGGCTAGCTGGTACGTCATCTTCAGTAATCTGATAATAGTAATACTGAGGGAATGTATCTGTTGAGTTTGCAGTGAAGGTAATACCATTTGCACTTGTGTATGCAGTTGTAAGTGGTGCTGGTGCGAATGTTACGATTCCGCCTGCACTTGTACCCTTGGCAATTACTGTTCCACTTGTTGCAGTTGCTGATGCCAGCTGCTCCAGTGTGAACTTGAAGCCATCGTCTGTAGGTGTAAGGCCGCCTACAGTCTTGCTTACCACTGGCTTATAAGAACCTGTCAGTTCTGTTGTTGTATTGTTGAATACAACTCCATTTACTGACTGGCCATCCTTCTTAATGCTTGTTGTAGCGAGGAGGGCATCTCCTGATGCGTTCTTATTGAGTGTTACTTCGATTACGTAGGAAGAAGAATCCTTTGTGTAACCTACTAGGTTAGCTGGGATGGCATCCTCTACAACCTTGTAATACTTCTTGATTGGATATGTAGAATTTGCACCGTAGCTATACTTAAAGCCATCAGCTGCTGAGAAATCGTTTACTCCAGCAAGTGGGCTAAATGCAATATTTCCTGCTTTACTTGTACCTGTTGCTACCTTTGTACCAGCTGTATCAGTTGCACTTGTCAAACTGTAGAGGCTGAACTTAAAGCCATCTACTGTTGGTGTCTCGCCATCTACTGTCTTAGAAGCAGTTGGTAAGAATTTTCCATCAAGGATAATTTCTTCATCCTTAATTACGATTTCATTATCATCTTCGCTACTCTTTGTTACATCAATAACAGAGTCATCATCTTCACCAGTAACAATTGCGCCATTTTCGTTAACTGAGAATTTAACTTCTTCTGCCAGTTTATATCCTTCTGGAGCTTTTGTTTCCTTCAATGAGTATGACTGACCTGCTCTTAAGTACTGACCTAACTGTAAAGTACCATCGGAACCTGTCTTTAAATTATCCTGTACAAGATCATCTCCAGAATAAAGAGCAAATGTTGCTTCTGTATTAGTAATGGCAAGTGAGGTTGCCTTATCAACCTTCTTCAGAGTGACTGCAAGAGGGTTATCAATCTGAGTATATGAATACTCGTACTCTTCTGTATCACTTGTTGACTTATTTAAATCGTAGCTTGTGTTGCCTTCTGTGACTTTTGTAACACCATCATATGGATCTGTATCTGATGTAAGTCTGTATGTAATGAACTTAGGTGTGGAATCAATGGCATATCCAACTGGAGCCTTTGTTTCTACTACCTTGTAAATTGTTAATGTCTTAAGTCCGCTGAATGAGCACTTACCATTTGCATCTGTAGTCTTAACAACTGGTGCAGCTGTTGAATCTACAGTTACTGTACCGTTGTCGTATGTCATCTGGTAGAGGGTGAACTCCGCACCTGAAAGTGCTGTGACATTCTGCTTATCTTTCTTTGTAATAGTAATCTTCAGACCAACTCGGGCACCACCCTGGCCAGAACTCTTATGTACGATACCGTAAACACTTGTTGCACTTGAAGAATTTGTATCTGCTTTTCCTTCAATGCTGATTGTATTTACACTGTTACTGCTATCCAGAATTGTTCCTTCTGGAAGTGTTACAAGAGCTGAATATGTAAGTGTATGCTTTGTGTTATCACTTACATTCTTGATTGTTAACTTATTAGTAGCCTGGTCATATGTATAACCTGTGCCCTTAGTAAGTTTTGTACCATCAAGGATTACATCACCAGTTACAATGAACTTTTCTGGTAATGTATCAATCAGGCTATATGAATCTGCATTTCCAACAAGATCAACTGCATCTTCATTTACTACAACTGAATAAGAAGCTGTGTTATTTGTAGAGTCAAAATTACCAGTTTTTCTAAGTGCTGGATGAGTCTGAATCAGCTGTTTAGCTGTAGCCTGATCTACCACCTCATCATCAATAGAAATGGAAGCTGTATTGGTATACTCTTTCCAGAAAGCTGTCCATGCTGTACCAGCACTAGTTCCCTGTGTAGTCATATATGCACCCTGTGCATCTGAAACATAGGTTTCATATGTGATGAAAAGTCCGTTACTTAACTTTGCAATATCTGCGCTTGTGAATGTGAGTGTAAACTTACCATCTGCATTTGAAATGGTAGGATTTACACTCACACTATTATTCTTATTGAGATTATCCCAGTACTTAAAGCTTGACTGATCAAGGCTCATGAATTCTGGAAGTGTATCTTCAATAACAACGCTAGTTGCATCTGGCTTAATATTTGATAATGTAAGACTCCATCTGTTCTTACCATTATTTGTCAGTGCTCCATCATAATCTGTGTTCTTTTTCAGATAAGAAACATTTTCGTACTTATATTCTGCTGTGCCAGTTCTCTTATCTTCTGGAACATATGTATCTCCATCGAAATTCAGAACTGCCTTGTTTGTATATGTCTCTGTACCACTTGTAGGTGGAGTTGTGATGACTGTCTTGTAATTAATAGTAATTGTGGATTCAGTAGTTGCTGATACATCACCAAAATCAAGAACAAATGAAGTTGAACCATCTGCTGGTGTTTCAGGTGTCTTAGTATGTGTGATAGCTGATCCATAATTTACTGACCAGCTGCTAGCATCCAAGGTCATACCATTTGGAATGCTATCTGTAAGTACGTAACTTGTAATTGGGATTGATACTTCTGGTACCTTAACAGTCACTGTCCAGTCAACAGTACTAGAGTTTGCACTTGTATTGCATGACTTCTGGACGAAATTAATGTCAGGTCCAACCCAGACCGCACTTTCCTGTCTAGGTTCATACCATCTATCTACATCCTTACCGAATCTATAGAGACGAGCTGTATTTTTAAACTCATTCTTTGCAAGTGGGCTTGGATTAGAGATTACTGTTGAATATACAATCTTATACTTCTTTGTTGAACCTGCAGGGAATGTATAGCCTTCTCCAAAAATTTCACCTGCTGTAATACCCAGGCTTGAAGGAGAATATGTATTACTGCCTGCTTCTGCTTCAGTAACTGTGATGGATGTTGGAGCTGTTACGCCTGTTGGAAGTTCATCCTTTAATACACTTCCTCCAATATCAAGTTTTGTGTCATTGTCATTGACATTAACTGACCATGTTACAGTATACGTACCATCACCGTTATCTGTGATTGTATTCTCATGTGACTTGTCAACCCATTTTCTATCAGGGAATGAAGGTGTAACGTTGTCTGTATCACCAGTTGTGTCTTCAGAACTTGTTACCTTGGCCAGGTTTCCAGCGAGGCCAGTGTCAACATATGCCTTGTTATCAATCTTGGCTGAATATACGACATAAGCCTTCTGACCATCTGTCATAGTAGGAATGGAAAGATCAAATCCATTTGCAGACTGATTAGAGATGCTTGCTCCAGAAAGCTCGCTAGTTTTATTCGAATCGGAGTAAACTTTAATTGATGATGTATCAATAGAAAGTAAAGACTGGGCCACATCGTTCAGAGCAACATTATTGTTCTCACCTTCAGAACTAACAATAATTGTATATGTTGCATAAGACTGACCATTTGCATCAGTTGTGACAGCTGACACAGACTTTTCCACTGAAACAGAGCTATTCGATGCAAGCTTTGTATTATACTGAATATTGCTTGGAAAGTAGAAGGAAGCTGTGCCGCCGTTTACGCCACCTGTAGCATCCTTTGTAATTGTTCCAGTGAAATCTACCTTACTATATCTGTTTGTACGATTCCATAAATAATTAGCATCAGCACCATTGTACTGAACTGTTAATGTGGAACCAGAAATAGAATATGTTCCGTAGATTTTTGTCTCACCATCAACAACTTCAGTGATATTACCACTGGAAGTATTGAATACGATATTGGATGGTAATGCATAGGTATATACATCCTCTGCTGCAGGATGTACGAAACCAGCACTATCCTCTGGGAAGTCCCAATATAAAGAACCTCCACATGCTCCATACTTAATATTGTTCAGAGTTGGAGCCTGAGCAAGTGGGATGACTTGATCAGTCTCAGCTGATGTAGCATAGAACTCTGTTCTATTTGCGTCCATTGTCGCAATAGAAACAAGATCTCCACCAGCAGCTTTTACCTTTCTGCTTGATGAGCCAAAGCCACTGATTGGTGAAACGATAGACGCCACCATCAGTAATGCCATGACAAATGCCATCACTCTCTTTCTTTTGAATTTAAAACTACTTCTCACACCATTCATAAATATTCTCCTCGTGAAAATAATTTTATAAAATATGATTTTATAATAATATTATTGTATTTACATCAGATAATCTTACAGGGTAATATTACTATTATTCTTTATATTTATGCAAATTTTCTTGTGGAAAGCGCTCGTTAAGAAGCCCTATATATAGTTGTTTCAGGATATTTATTTAGAAAATATCAAATTTTCAGTATCACATTTGCAAAATACCCAGACTAGAATTGCGTATTTTCAGTAAGATTTGCACTGTTTTGGCAGAATTTTAACATTCAAACTTTATACAAGTTTCTAAAATAGTAAGACTTTAAGGCTTAATATCTCTTATCGTATTTGTTCAGTGCCCAAACAGCCAGAGCGAATGTCAGGCCAATCAGAATATCACCTTCAGAAGGAATTTCCAAAATATATGTCTGAGTCAAGTTCAGTGCCTGACCAGGAATCAGATACTGTTGAGCTGTTACTCTCATTACAGGAAGTGAGCCACGGTGAACAATATAGTTCCAAGCTGCAGCGTCGCCTTCGATCAACCAGTTTTCATCGAAATCAATCTCATACTTCTGCATGCGTGTATATGGATCACGTGCGATGTTACCGAACTTATCACGTGCAGCAAACTCGAACTTAGAGCCCATACGTGTATTCTTTTCCTGAACATATGCCGCTTCATTGATTGTGCCATCCAGGAAAATTTTTACTCGGTGTCCTGTTGCAATAAAGTCATCCTTTGCATAATACATGCAACGTCCGCGTTCGTTAAAAATCTTAAATGAATCCTTCTCTGCTACTTCGTTTGCTTTAATAAAAAGCTTTGGCATTATTCTGTACCCCTCAAGTTATTTTTAATTTGTTTCCTGTGCTAATTGCTATTAGCAGGTCTATTTCTCGATGAAAGAAATCTATAATTTTTGTGTTCCCCAACACAAATTATATTTTAGCAAAATTATGATATTTTTACTAGATACTCATTATTTTTTTGTTCTATTATGTGAACTACTCCGACTTATAGAAGTCGGAGCTTCCTGCTTCAACCACTACTGCAT
>OMVA01000023.1 GCA_900314445.1 uncultured Lachnospiraceae bacterium
CAACTATAGTATACAGGTAAATCCACGTTGCTACAAAATGGAGGTCATTACATATTGTCTAAAGACAAACATCCTCTTATACATATGGTTGAAGAAAAATCAACATTAATCAATAATACTTCTAATTCTCATACTGTTTCAGAAACTCAATATTATATTTTTCAATCTCATTTAACGAACTCTCGTCAAAGTCTTCAGCATTAATTGTAGGTTTATACCATGTCTTTGAATTAAAATATTCACTAATTGACTCATCTTTGAAAATATACCCGTGTCTGGCATATATTTCATATCTAGCCATGGTCAACTCTTCTTTATAATGGCCCTCTAAATCCGAATATGTTAATTTTTCTACATCACTATATTCAAAAATATAATCGAATTCCTCAGTTCCATTATCTTTGTATGTATATTTCCCTTCCATTCTTTTATATTTATCATTTGAAATAATAACCTCTGCATAGTATTCTTTTCCATCCTTATGTGGTATCATTATCATATCTCCAGCCTTATCTAGCTTAATAGAATAAGTTCCATCTCCGTTATTCGTAATAGAACTTTTAAATTCAACATCATCTGCTACTTCTCCCTCTACATTATCTGTTGTTGAATAGAGATAACTTATAGTACAAGCTAGCGTATCATTGTCGCCTTTCATTACTTTCATTGCTACTACGTCTTTATTAGTTCCATCCTCTTTAGACATATTGTAATAACCCTTATACAGTTTTATATTTTCACCACTAGCATTTGTTGAAACACTATTTTTTGAAGTATTATCGTTTGTATTATTACTACCATCAGGAAGCACAACAATAAAAAATAAAATACATAAAACAATTAGTGATATAATAATCGCAATCAAACACCCATTATTTTTTTTTCGAACTGGCTCATCTGTATTTCCTTTTTGTATAGTATCTATATTAGTAGCAACATCTATTAGCTTTGCTCCACATTTTGAACAAAACGCACTACCATTTGGAAGCATTTTTTTACAATTAGGACATACCATATCAATCCACCTACCTTAATGTTTCTAAATTTATTAAGTTGAATTATTTTTTTAATATAATTCCCTATAAAATTTATTCTCATGCCACTCAAGAAAATAATCTTTTACTATAAATTCTATTGATCGTCTATTTAAAATACTTGTAATTTTACAAACTGATTCCTCTTCATTTTTTTTATTTCTTGTGATAATTATTATTTCCAAATAAAAATGTACGCCTGATATCGTTGATTCTCTTTCATAACTCAAGGTATATTCCCTATCAAGAGTTAAACCAACTTCTTCTAAACCATTAATTAAATCAATTAGGTTTTCATCATCTAAATCATAAAAAGCGTACTCCGGATTCATTATTCTAATACATTTAGTTTCAGTCTTCATTTTCAAACAATCTTCTTTCAGTATTTATCAACGTAATATTTTGAATATATATTCATTGTACTACACCTCCTCCCAATTTGGTCAAGAGACTAATAAAATAAAGGATTTACAGGCTATTATAATAGTCAAAAAACAAACAAACCTGCTAAGAAAAGTCAAGCGTAAATTGTTTTTCCAGCAGGTTTTCTTTTTGCACTTTTTTTATTATTTTTATGTATACTAAAAAGGCTGACTTTCATCAGCCAATAATAAGCTGTTTTTTCTAATTTTTATGCTTTGTAAACTTCGCTTACACAAGCATAGTAAATTCGCAGAAACTTATTTAGTCCTGCTATCTTAGCCTGACGTTTAGATTTCCCTTCGGCCTCTTTCTTTAGAATAAACCGGTATACCGCATCATCCTCTGGAGCCTTGTGCGTTTTTAAGACTCTCATGGTCTCATAACCAATCTTACGCAGCACTTTTGATCCACGTTTACTTATCTTTCAATTAGTTCCCACAAATTGGCCGGACTCATATGGAGGCGCATCAATTCCTGTATATGCGATTAGCGCCTTTGCACTATGAAACCTTCTTGGATCTCCTATTTCTGCAATCAGTCGTGGTCCTATTGATATTCCGACTCCTTTCATCTCCATTACGGTTGTGTACTCCGGCAACTTCTTGGCAATTACATTCATTTGGTTTAGAATACTATAACGAGCTGGACAACGGTAATCTTACCGCCATATAGCTCGTCAATTATCTTAGGATATCTTATTTACAGAAAAACTTTCACACACTCATCAAGAAAGATTCTGCTCTTCCATTTCCAGTACATGTACTATATATTACTCTATGAAAAACTTACAAAATTATTTTAACTGATATGTAATGACCTCCTGTCAAGAGAAAACTTACAGGGAGTCACCACAAACTTATTTAATTGTTACTGAAGGCATCTGGAAAGAGCCTCGGGGTATCAGTTCCCGGCATTGGCCACTCTGATATACGTGGATTGGTTACCGACAGGTCAATGGTCCGCCGTGAGCTCTACCGTCTAAAAGCGTGGATCACAGATCACTCTGTGCCGACATAGTT
>OMVA01000004.1 GCA_900314445.1 uncultured Lachnospiraceae bacterium
ACTATGAACATGACAACAATTAACAATGCAAAGGAATCAGAAACTATGAAGGAAAAGGATTACGCAGGTCTGAGGAGATATGCAGAATACACATTTACAAATGAAGATAAGGCAACTCTCGCCACTTGTCTCAGCAAGTACAAGTACAAGGATCTGGCAATGCAGCAGAAGAATATGGCCGCAACATACGCTGTGGATAAGCTTCTTACAGAAGCTGGTATCGAGCACAGCAAACCAAACCTTAAGTTTGGAAAGATCAAGATTGGCAAGTTCACATATGTAGTCCGTGCCACAGCAAGATGCGTACACTTCGTAAAGGGTTACTACTCTCAGAATGTAGGAGTAGGTATCAAGACATCAAAGTGCGACAGAATCATCTTCGTATCCCTCTACTCTCGCAGTTCCTCCGATTTCAACAGTGCAATCTTTGTAGGGGAAATGGACAGACTGGCCTTCCTGGAACAGGCAAGTTATCAGACAGTCGGCGAAGTTTTTAGAAATGACAGCGGACGTGAAATCCACCCACCAAAGGATGGCGGTTACAGCATCACTGCTCGGGAAATTAATAGCTGGTTCTATGAAAATTTTTCCAAGAGGGAAGGAGGACTTCGTGTATGTCCACAGCTTTAAAAAAGAACCATCAGACCTCCATATCCTCAAATACACAGGTCATGAACTATTTTCGGCATTTAGTGGAGGGCAGAGCAGGGGACCTTGTCCCTTCCCAGTGCCTGAATGATGGGGAAGAGAATTTATCTCTTGGCCAATACCTCTCCATTCTGGATCAGGAAATTCACCTCTATGACGATATCCAGCAGGACCAGTTGGAGCAGATTGAAAGGCAGGCCAGCACTCTCCATTTCTTCCTGTTCATTATCCATGAAGAGAAAGATACAAATGAATACTGGCAGAATTTTCTGAACTGTAATTATGGAAGTTTCCTTCATATGATTGCTTCTGACTATCCTTTGCATGAACATAAAATCAAGGACTTCTGCTATCAATCCGACAGGAATCCGAAAGCAGTAAAAAGCCTGGACTCCATAACACTGGGGGATTTATTCATGACATGCTGGACCCAGACCCATGCCTTCTGGTGGCCAGATACCAACATCTTCGATTATGAAGAACGTATCCAGAATGCTTATCTTTTAACCCTTCATGGTCTCTTCTTCCCAATAATGACAGCCATTCATTCCGGCCTCCACACGCCGGCAGAAGGACAAAATAATAAAAAGGGACTCAAACCTGAATCCCTCGCTCTTTCAGAAACATATTAATTTCTGCATATCTGTTTTCCATGGCATCCTTAGCGGCACCTGGTACCCAGCTTCCCTTGTGGTGATGCAGGGTATAACTTAATTCCGTTTGATAAATGATGCCCGTGTCAAAAGATTTGCCAGTCAGCACCTCAAAAGGATACACGGTAATATCTTCTACAAACTGGAATCCTCCATTTTTCACAAGTCCATGTTTCTCAATCACCTTGGTAAATCGCACCGGACAGGTCGACAAATCCAGGCTGCCATCCTCTTTGACAAATGGTCTGCTCTCATAGTCTTTACAGATTTCTTCAATAATCGGATGTCCAGCCTTGGCTCCCATCCCCGAACCACATTCAATACGGTCCAGAGACTCAAAACTCATGTAAGCGTCGTTGAAGAACAAATCCTCAATGGGTTTCAGCATTTCCACATCCATATCCATGTAAATGCCGCCATATCTTCGGAGCACATCAGCTCTCGCATAGTCTGTGGCAAAAGCCCACATCTTTGCTTCAATTGCCTGTTCAAAAAATAGGCATTTTGCCATAGGACGATAAGTATCTAAAGTCCAAATCTTGATCTCGCAATCTGGTGCATACTTCTTCCAGGAATCAATATACTTCAAATACTTTTCCGGAATTCCAGGCTTGTCTGAGAACCAGAAAGTATGAATGATTTTCGGAATCTTTTGCTCTGCATTCTTTCTAAATCCAAGCGGTGGCTTTGGTGCTGCCAGCATTTGGACATCCTCGTAAAGAGCCTCCAGAAAAATAGCTGGAATGGCATCATACTTCTTCAATTCAGAATCCACATGAATCTGGGAAAGTATTTCCTTGTAGCCCACTGCAGAAATAAGAATGACAGTGCTTTGCACATCCCATTTGCACTGGGGTCTGCGAAGTTCTTTTACGCTAATATTTTCATAAGTTATCCCGGCAAATGTACTTGTCTCACCTGAATTCTCCACAAAGCCCTGCAAATTCTCAATCAGGCCGCTGGACTTTAAGAAGGGCAGCGTAAGATTTTTAAAATGCTTACCACTGCCCCAGCAAATGATGTTTTTAGTTTTCAAATCTGCGAAAAGTTCCGCAACTATCATTTTATTTCTCCAGAAAATTCATCTTTTCCAGCATTATATCATAGCGTGATTACATAACGGAATTTTATAAAGTGCCTTTTGCTGAGCGCCTTACTCATTCACAACTTTGCCTTTTCCATAAATCCGATAATCTTTACCGATTTTGGTAATCAGAACCCGGTCCCCTTCATTAACATTCAGGAAATCATCCTCATTACATATTGACACATGCATGGAAATTTCCTTGACCGGATCCTCAATCAGAAGGACCACATAATAAATATCTAGTCAAAAAGCTCTGCCACAATTTCATTTGCCGAATTGCTTCGAACAACTTTCATACCAATTCTTTCCATGTCCGCCATATCGGCTTCCTGCACCTGGTCGCTCGCCGACGAGCAGCAGGTATCTAAGATTATAAGATTATAAG
>OMVA01000024.1 GCA_900314445.1 uncultured Lachnospiraceae bacterium
GAAGACCTGCGGCCTGAATCATATATAATTATATATGATTGAGATTCATTTGTAGACATTCATACGCGGTCAAAATTGCGCATAACATGACTAAAATTTCATTATTTAATAATACGAATATTTCCGAAGAATGTAGCAGATTTCTGCTCACCCTTTGCTGCATAAATGATGGCCATAATGTAGTTTACAATCATGAAGATTGACCAGATCCATCCGAGTATAGGAATAACGCTGAGAAGGCTAAACAGGAAGAGTACAAGTGCCTGATTTGTCTGGAATGCAAGGTATTCTGTTCTTTCGTTAGATGGTGTTGAAAGGATTGCAATTAAGAATCCGATAATGCTAGCGTAAGCAACGATACCCATGATATAGCTGTGGTAGTTCTGGATGCTTGCATAGCGGTCAAATACAGGTGCCTGATAAACTGGCTGACCGTACTGTGGCTGGCTATACTGAGCCTGGTTGAACTGCTGCTGTGTCTGGCTGTACTGTGCCTGTTGCTGTGTCTGATCGAACTGCTGTGGCTGGCCGTATGGCTGCTGTCCGTACTGATTAAAATCGTCCATAAATATTCTCCCTCATATATTAAAAAATGGAATTACTTCTTCATTATAGGACGCGAGGTAGGAATCTGCAAGGGAATAACTTGCGTTTTCCTCAAAATTAGCCGATAATACCAATTGTTACAAATGGAAGATATTTAGTATTAAGGGGAGAGAATACATGGATAATCCATACATTAATCCATCAAATCAGGATGGAAATGATAATCTGAATAATCAGCAGGATAGCTATTACCATACTGCAAACAATGCTGACAACACAGTAAGTAATGACCCGGCAGGATATGGCGATGGCTTCAATAAGGAAATGTTTGGCCAGCCTACTAACATTGGTGTAACTTCATTTACACAGACAGCTTTTGGTCAGCAGACGAATGTTAATCAGCAGACCAGCTTTGGTCAGCCTGGTTCGGGTAGGAATCAGCAATACAATGGACCTGTAGTACAGACTGTTGATCAGATGTATAACAATATGCAGGCTCAGAATATGAATCAGTCCTATGGCAATCAGCCATACGGAAATCCAGCACCATATGGTGCTCCTTATCAGCCTTATGTGGAGCCAGAGGATGGCAAGGCAACTGCCTGTTTGATTCTGGGAATTGTTTCTCTGGTGGTTCCATATCTTGGTTGGATTGCAGCCATCATCGCACTGGTACTTGGACATCAGGCAAGACTTGCTGGTAACCAGAGTGGTAAGGTAAAGGGTGGAAAAATTTGTGCTATCATTTCCCTTTGTCTCTACGCACTGGCAATCATTTTTGTAGTTGTTATGGTGTTATTCATTTACCAAACGGAAGGTTTCTAAATCAAAATATGAATGGCGCAGCTAAGGGTCAGCCATCCGCACAGGGTCAGGCAAATGGAATGCCTACAAATGGAATACCAGCAAATGGAATGCAGAACAAATAAAAAATAGCAAATGTGAATGGAAGCCAAACACATTTGCTAGGATAATTAAATAGTTTATGGATTATGCCCTGGCGTAGGTCGCTGGGGCATCTTCTTTTGTTGGCTTGTGGGTCAGGTAGAAACTGCCAATGAGAAGAGTGCATAGGAACCAGCTGATTGGTTCTGTGATTGCAATGCCCAGGTACTGCAGAGCAGGTGTCAGAATGATAACAGACACAATTTTTGTGATCATTTCGATGGCAGAGGTGAAGAGTGGGATGATTTTATGTCCCAGGCCCTGCATGGTGCATCGGAGAATGAAGAGTGGTCCCAGCCAGAAGAAGTTCACGATACTGATGCGAACATACATGGTGGCAGCATCCAGAAGAACTGGAGAATCGGAGCCGGTAATCAGGTGAATTAGTAGTCGTCCTGCCAGGAAAACAAAAACAATCAGTACCAGAGTTTCACACAGGGTGAAAATAATGGTCTGTCTCACGCCCTTACGGATACGATCAATTTTACCCGCACCCAGATTCTGGCTTACAAAAGTGGTCATGGCGATACCTACGGTATATTCGCAGGCGGACATGATTTCAAAGACACGTCGTGCAGCTGTATGGGCAGCGATAATGGTTGTGTCCAGAGTGTTGATTCCACTTTGCAGGATGATGGTTCCGATATTTACAATGCATCCCATGAAACTCATGGCAAGACCGGTAGTGAGTAATTCGCTGTAAAGCTGGGAACCCACCTTGAAGTCCTGGCCCTTTGGCATAAGTTCGTGATATTTACGAAGCATATAAATCAGGGAAAGACCGCCTGCAACCAGCTGAGAGAATATAGTGGCGAAGGCCGCACCAGCAATTCCCATATGGAAAGGTCCAATTAAAAGAATATCTAAAAGAATGTTGAGGGCAATACCAATTAAGAGGAAATAAAGTGGCGTTTTACTATCACCTATCGCACGCAGGGTGTTGGTGCAGAAGTTGTAAATGGCAGTGAACACAAGGCCTGCAATATTGATACGAATATAAATCAGGGCCAGAGGCATGATTTCTTCTGGTGTATTCAGGGCGCGAAGAATGGATGGTGCCAGAATCAGGAAAGTACCAGTGAGAATTACAATCATAATCAGGGTCAGCCAGATGGCACCAGCTATGGAGCGGCGCAGAGACTTAAAGTCTCTGGCACCAAAAAAGCGGGCGATGGGAATGGCATAGCCCTGGGTTCCACCGTTAATAAAACTGATCAGGGTGTTAATGATTACGCCGGTGGCGCCAACGGCAGCCAGGGCCTTTTCTCCAATCAGGTTGGATACGATGGCAGAGTCGCCCATATTGTAAAGGGACTGCATGACGCTGGATGCGATAATTGGCAGGGCGAAAAGCAGTACCACTTTCAGAATATTTCCTTTTGTTAAGTCCTTCATAAAAACTCCTGTATATATAGAAAAGATTGTATTTCACATGAATTTCGAGCAATCATATTTTCTCAGGATTCATGGAAAATTCAATCATAAGATTTTTGTAAATATATTAGTAATTTGACAGTGCAGTTCATTTGTCTATTTTTTGCAAATGGGTTTGGCGTAGCGATGTAGATCTCATTTGCCAGTTGTGGAATCAACCTGAGGTTGATTGTGACAGAATTATTAAGATGTTATATTATTGTAACTGATGTGGGGACACGAGAAATGGAAATGATTAAATGAACGACGGAATGAATAATGAAAAGATATTGATCCACGTAAAGAGAAGTAAGAGACGTACCATCTCTGTTACGGTGGGATATTATGGCGATGTGCTGGTGCATGCTCCCTTAAATGCTAGTCGGGAGGATATATCAAAGTTTTTGAATCGCGAAAAAGAGTGGATTTTGAAGAGGGTTGAAAAGGACCGGCAGCATGAGAGACAGCCACTGCTGACGGAGGAGGAAATCGCAAGACTGCAGGAGCAGGCTCTCTATGATTTTTCCCAGAGGACACGCAGGATAGCAGAGCAAATTGGCGTGACTTATGGTAAAATTACTATTCGTGGACAGAGGTCAAAATATGGCAGCTGCACGGCAAAAGGAAATTTGAATTATAACTATATTTTAATGTTGGCGCCGGAAGAGGTACGGGAATACATAGTACTTCATGAGCTGACCCATAGAAAACATATGGATCATTCCCGGGCTTTCTGGTATGACGTGGAAACGGCTATGCCAGATTATAAACAGTGGGATGGCTGGCTGAAGGAAAATGGAGCGGGCCTGATCGAGAGAATCCCGAGAAAATAACCAGGAGGAAGAGTTTTGAAGATTATTCATTGTGCAGATATACATCTTGATGCAGCAGAATCTAGTCTGCCACAGGAAAAAGCAAAAGAGCGTAGAGCTGAAATACTTGTTACTTTTCAGAATATGATTCAATTTGCAGCGGATAAGGGAGTGGAGCATGTTCTGATCGCTGGCGATCTTTTTGATACCAGAAAAATTTCAGCAGTGACAAAATCTGTGGTCCTTACTTTGTTCCGTTCTCATCCGGAAATTACTTTCTATTATCTGAGAGGAAATCACGATACAGAAACCTTCTTTATGGATGTAACAGATATTCCAGAGAATGTGAAAGTCTTTGCAAACAGTTGGACCAGCTATGTGCTGAATCCAAATTCAAAGGCGAATCTTGTCTTAACGGGTGCGGAGCTGACAGATGAAAATGCTGACCAGCTGACACACAGTCTCACTCTCAATCATGAAAATTATAATATTGTAACTCTCCATGGTAGCCTTTCCTCTGCAACAAAGGCCAATAAGGATATTATCCCAGAAAGTGCATACCGCAATCTGGGGATTGATTATTTTGCTCTGGGCCATATCCACGAGCATTCCATTCGCAATCTGAATGGAGATATCCGATGCAAATGTGTTTATCCAGGATGTCTGGAGGGCAGAGGTTTTGATGAAACTGGGGAACATGGTTTTATGTTTCTGGACTTCGATGAAGATACCAAGAGGATGGATGCCCAGTTCATCCCATTTGCAAAGAGAAGGATTTACCAGTTGCCACTGGATGTGACCACAGCCAGTGACTCTTCTGAGGTGGGAACCTTGATTCAGAAGTCTCTGGAGGAGCAGGGAGTTTCTGATTCTGCCCTGGTTCGTATGCTTCTGGTGGGTGATATTGATTTAGACACAGAAATTGATACAGATTATTTAGAGAAATTATTCGAAGAGAAATATTATATCTTCCAGGTTAAGGACCAGACAGGCCGCCGGGTGGATTATCGTGCCTTCCGACATGATATGTCTTTAAAGGGCGAATTCGTGCGTACTGTTGAAGAAGATCCAAGCCTTAGCGAGGAAGAGAAGGCAATGGTAATCGCCATTGGTATCAATGCGCTGTCCAAAGAGGGGGGCACAAAATGAGACTGATTGATTGTCATATTGAAAATTTTGGTAAATGGAGTAACCAGGATTTTTCATTTAATAGTGGCTTAAATACAATTCTTGAAAACAATGGCTGGGGCAAATCCACACTTGCTGCATTCATTCGTGCCATGTTTTATGGCTTTGTTTCTTCCAACAAGAAAAACCTGGAAGAAAACGATCGTGTATTCTATACACCATGGCAGGGTGGCGTTTACGGCGGAAGCCTGACCTTTGAATCCAAGGGAAAACGTTACGAAATCACAAGAACATTTGGCGAGAGTCGAAATGGTTCCAAGGATACTTTTGCCCTGAAGGACGCCATTACAAATCTGCCTTCCAATGATTTTACAAATGAGATTGGCGTGGAGCTTTTCCAGGTGGATGCGGCTTCCTTTGCCCGTACCATCTTTATTGGTCAGGAGGATGTAAGATATTCCGGAACCACATCGGAAATCTCAGCCAAGCTGGGGAATCTTTCTGAGAATACCAATGACCTTAACAATTATGATACAGCGGATGCTCGCCTTTCTGACTATTTGCTGAAGCATTCCATTAAGAGAACCACAGGTTCTTTAAATAAGACCAATAAGCAGATGACTCAGCTGAAGGTAGATATCAGTCAGGCACCACAGATTGAAAAGCGGATTCAGAATCTGCAGGCAGAGAAAGAACAGCTGGCAGAATCGAAGAATGAAATTTTAGCCAGACAGGAAAAACTTCTGGATTCCCAGAAGATATTGATTTCTCTCCATGAGCAGCAGGGCTTACAAAAACAGCTGACCGATTTTGCAGAAGCAGAAGAAAGCCGAAAAGCAAAGACTGAAGAATTAAGAAAACGTTTTGGAAATCGTGTTCCGGAACATAAAGAAATTCAGGATAAGGTCAAAGTGAATACTTCCATGCAGCAGAATCTTGCAGGTATGGAGCACTTCCTTCTGTCTGATGAAGAAAAGACAAGACTGAAGGCAGTGGGGGCAATTTTTAAGGAGAATGTTCCAGAACTCACAGAGGTACAGGAACTGGTGGAGAAGGCTGCCAAGGTAGGTGAACTGAGAGAAAAGTCATCCCAGTACAGACTGTCTATTGAAGATGAAGATGAGTTAGAACTTTTGAAGGAAAGATTTCGAGTAGGTATTCCTTCGGATGAAGAAATTGATAATGAGATTCAGGCTGCCCTTGTTATCAAGACCAATCAGGGAAAAATTGATCTTCTCAAAAAAGGCCAGCAGGATGATGAAGAAGCAAAGATTCGCGTTCAGCAACAGATGCGGGAACTTTCCCAGAAAATGGAAAAGAACAATGCCCGTATTGAAAGCAAGGCTGCTGCAGAAAAAGAGCGTGACCGCAAATATAAAGAAAAGGTTCGCAATAAGCAGAAGCTTGGCATTGGACTGATGATTGCTGGTATTGTGGTGGCAATTCTGGGCGTCGTTCTTCGTAATTTTGGTCCAACACTTTGGATTGCTTTGGGTCTTACTCTGGTGCTGGAAGTGGCAGGCATTATTGTTGGTTTCACCAAGGTACAGAAAGAAGAGGACGAGGAAACAGAAGACCAGTCAGAATTCTTTGAGAAGGCAAGAAAGGATACAGAGGTATCCTATGCAGCAGCGGCAAATGAACTGAGCCGTATTGAAGGAAAGCTTCTTGAGTATGAAGCAAATCTTGCTGCAGAAAATGAAGCACAAAGTGTTTCTGTTGCCAAGGTATCTAATTTCTTGGCCATGTTTGGACTGGAGTATGATGCCAAGACAGCAGATCAGGAATTATATGATCTTCGTCGTGATATCGTAAGATATGATAAGTTGCAGAAGAAAAAGCAGTTGGAGATGGAACATGATGAAAATGATTCCATGAACAAACTGATTGAAGAAATTCGTGCTACCCTGCAACCATACTATTCGAACTTTGATGCTCCAGTGGCAGAACTTCTCCATCAGGTAGATATCTTTCGAGATGATGCTACCGATATTAGAAGTCTGGGAGAAAAGTACGGCAAGTACATTTCCTATCAGAGAAAAGAAGTTGCAGAACAGAAAGAATTGGAAAGCTTCCTTTCAGAGGTGGTACCTGCTCAGCAGTTGGTTAATATTCAGACCACAGAAGATATCGCAAGTGCTCTTTCTTCTCTGGCAGAAAGCCTGATTAAGTATGAAAATGCTTTAAAGGAAGAGAAGGTTGCAAGAGAGGCCAGAAGTGATTTCGAGAAACTACATCCTGGTCTCAGACTTCGCGGAGATGTGGAATCCCGTGATAGTAAAGACAGAGTGGATGAGGACCTAATTAATGAACAGCTCAAAGCTTGTCTGAGAGAACTGGACCGTATTCGTGATGGTGAATCAGCCTTTAATCGTGAGATTGAAGCTGCCAACGACGAACTGGACCACATTGCAGAAATGAAGGACGAGCTGGAGACTATGCAGGAAGAATACAAGGCGGGAGAAAACTACTACCACCTTGTGGAGAAAACCCAGGTGCTGCTTGCAGCAGCCAAGGAAAGATTTACAACAAAATTCATGAAGCCAATCATGGACGGTTATGGCAAGTATTATCAGATGATTACAAAATCCGGTATTGGTGATTTCAAGATTGATGCCAATGCCAGACTCACCATGAAGGCTCAGGGCCAGGAAAGAGATATCGTTCAGATGTCAGGTGGCTATCAGGATCTGATTGGTGTGGCTATGCGTATGGCTCTGGTGGATGTCATGTATGAAAAGGAAAAACCATTCCTGATTTTAGATGACAGCTTCGATCAGGTGGATGATGTAAAAATGCCTGGTGCCATGGAAATGCTTCGTGAAATTTCCAAAGAATACCAGATTATTTACTTCACATGTTCGGAATCCAGAACCGCCTAGCAAATGGGATTTGCAGGAAAATAGACAAAAAAAATCTGTATAGATAATTTTTGATATTTGTCATAGAAAAAATCTGCACTAGAAAATGTTTTAAAATGACCGAGTTTACCGACTTGGTCATTTTTTTATGCAAACTCGTTCAAATAGATTTTGTCTGGTCAAAATATGACACTTTTTTAAATATTGAATAAAATTTTACACAATTATTTATACAAACATTCTGTAAAAAATGTAAAAATTATTGGCTTTATATTTGCATAATTTACTACTTGCAAATTCGCTGTTTTAGCCATTTTTACTTAAAATCTCACGATTACATTTGCATTTTTTCAGCGCTTTTACTGAAATTATTTTTTGACCTTACCTGAC